>JAPLUA010000230.1 GCA_026397855.1 Verrucomicrobiota bacterium
GTTACCGGCGCGGCAGCACCAACGAGGCGCTCAAGTCTCCGTAATTGCCTCTTGGAATATCGCAACTTTTCGTTAGAATTAGTGTTGAAGAGAAACAATAGTCGCCGTTTATGCCGCAGTTTTCCTATAAGGCACGCCGCCGGACCGGTGAAGTGGTCGAGGGCATGCTTGAAGTCGCCGACCGCTCGGCTGCCTTAGTGCAGATCGAGCGGCTGGGGCTTTTCCCTGTGGCGGTGGATGCGGCCAAGTCCGGCGCTTCGGCTGCGGCCTCCGGCCGCACTGCGGGCCGGAAAACAGATTGGCGCGGGATGCTGCCGCCGACCCTGCGGGAGGCGATGTCCCGCAAGCGCAAACCCAAGCTACAGGAGCTCAGCACATTCACGCAGCAGCTCGCCAACCTACTCAGCTCCGGCATGCCGCTGACCGTCGCGCTGAACAGCATGACGCACCTGGAATCAAAGGGCATCCCCGCGGACGTGAGCCGGGAGCTGAAACAGGATGTGATGGAGGGGAGAAGCCTCTCCGATTCCATGGCCAAGCAGCCGCGCATCTTCTCCGACCTCTATACGAACATGGTGCGCGCGGGCGAATCCAGCGGCGCGCTGGTGGAAGTGCTGCGGCGCATGGCGGACCATTTCGAGCGGTTCGCCCAGGTGCAGTCGAAGCTTACCTCCGCCCTGGTTTACCCTGCCTTCGTGCTGGTCATCGGCATCGTGATCATGTTCTTCTTCATGACCTACATGCTGCCTAAGTTCCTATCCATCTTCGATGGCCTGAACGTGCCGCTGCCGATCATGACCCAGATCCTGGTCAAGATCAGCCATCTCTTCTCCGGCTACTGGTGGCTCATGCTGGGCGTGGCAATTGCGGCGGTGATCCTTTTCAAACGGTTCCAGGCCACCGACCACGGCCGCCGCAAGATTGACGAGTGGCGGATGAAAGCGCCGATATTCGGGAAGGTGATCAAGCTCAACATCTTCGGCCAGTTCGCGCGCACCCTCTCGACCCTGCTCGAAAACGGCGTGCCGGTCCTGACCGCCCTCAAGATCACCGAGCAAATCATACCCAATCTGACCGTCAAGGAGGCAATCGCCAAGACGCGCGAGGAAGTCACCGACGGCAAGACCATCGCGCAGCCGCTGGCGCGCAGCAAGATATTCCCCCAGCTCATGGTGGACCTGGTTAAAATCGGAGAGGAAACCGGGGACGTGCCGGGGGCGTTGAAGAACGTGGCCGACACCTACGAGAACGAACTCAGCATCGCCCTGCGGGTGATGACGAACATGATCGAACCGGTGCTTATCATCGTCATGGCGGTTGGCGTAGGCTTTCTGTTGCTGAGCGTGCTATCGGCCATGTTCGCCATTACGGCCAACATCGCCCGATGATGCACAGCCTGCAGTCCACAGTCGTTGGCGTGTGGCGTGTGGCGGGTGACGGGTGGCGGGTGAGCGCCCCACGCATCACGCATCACATACCTAAGAAACTCCGCACCGGCTTCACCCTCATTGAAATCATGATCGTGGTCGCCATCATGGCCACCGTCATGACGATGGGCGTCCCCATTGTCTATAAGGCCTGGCACAAAGCTCCCATGGCCAAGGCCCTGAGCGAGTTGGTGGAGGTCTGCAGCAATGCGCGCGCGCGGGCGATCATGCGGGGCTGCATGACGGAAGTTGTCTTCCGCAGCGATGACGGCAGTTTTTCGGTCAGCGGGGGCGGCACCGCTCCCGCGTCGGGCCGGGAACAACTGATGCCCTCGGCGACGGGCATGTCGGGATCGTCCGGTTCGGGTCTTTCCGGCCGTTTCCCTGAGAACGTGGCCATCGCCTCGCTGAAGATTAACGGCCTCCGCTATGTGCCCAGGGAGGACATAGACCTGCACGAGGCAAAGGTGCGCTTCTACCCCAACGGCACGTGCGACGAATTGAGAATGGTTCTGCTGTCGGACGCCGGCGAAGTCCAGGGGGTATTCCTGGAAATCACGACCGGCCTGGCTTCCGTCGAGTCTGACCGCTACAAACTCCAATCGGAGATGAGGTGAAGCGATGAAACCATTGACGCCACGATCCCGGGCCGCCTTCTCCCTGCTGGAAGTGATGATTGCCTGCGGGATATTCTTCATGGCCATCTTCACGATCCTGTCCCTGGTATCGAGTGTCCTGCGCAATGCCCGAGGTTTGCAGAGGATCGAAGTGGATGCCGGCATGGTTGCCACCCAGATTTACAAGACTAACAAGCTTTACGAGGGCATTGAGTCGGACAACTTCGGCAAATACTATCGCGACTACACTTGGCAGACCGAAACGAAGTCCGTCGGCACCAACGGCCTGTTCCAGGTGGACATCGTCGTGCGCCGCCGCGGCCTCCAAAATCCGGTGGACACGATGAGCATCTTCGTCTTTGCCCCGGATTCGCCCCAACGCCGTTCCGCCGCCTTCACGCTGGTCGAAATCATGGTGGCGATCGGGATTTTCTCCATGGTCCTGGCGGCCATCTACTCGAGTTGGACGGCGATCCTGCGCGCATCCAAGACCGGCCTGGATGTCTCGGCTTCGGTGCAGCGGTCGCGGATTGCCATCCGCATGTTGGAAGATTCCCTCGGCTCGGCTCAGTCCTTCGGGGCGAACCTCGGCTATTACTGGTTTCTTGGGGAAAATGGGAACGAGGGCACCTTGAGCTTTGTGGCCCGCCTGTCCAAGTCCTTCCCCCGGAGCGGCAAGTTCGGCGACCTGGATGTAAGGAGGGTTACCTTCACGGTCGAGCAGGGACCCGACTCGTCGCGCCAACTGGTGATGCGACAGATGCCTTTCATGATGGAAGAGCCGGACCCGGACGAGAAGCAGAACCCGATCGTGTTGATCAAGAACATCAAGGACTTCGAGCTGCGGTTCCTTGACAGCAACAAGAACCCGCCTGAATGGGTGGACGAATGGACGGAGGCAAAGACCAATCAACTGCCCAAGACCGTGATGATCACCCTGAAGGTGGCGGACACCCCGCGCAACCCGCGGGCGGTGGAAGAGATCACCCGGTTCATCAGCATCCCGTCGGTCACCGTCCAGCGCATCTGGCAGACGCCCCAGGGTGGCCGGCCGGGAGGACCGGGAGGGCCAGGAGGACCAGGAGGACCGGGAGGGATAGGCCCCGGAGGACCCGGGCCTGGAGGCATGGGGCCGGGAGTCGGCGGACCAGGAGGACGCCGCCCATGAATATCGCTGTTGCAAATAGCGCAGAACGGCGCGTAGCGCGTGGCGAAACCACCATTCGGATGCCGATTCACGCATCACGCATCACGCATCACGCCCCACGTTCCACCGAGCAAGGCATCGCCCTGGTCATCGTGATGATCTCCATCTTCGTCCTGGCGATGCTGGCGGGAGGCTTCGCTTACTCGATGAAGGTGGAAACCAAGCTGGCCAGCAACGGGAACAGCGAGGAGGAGTTGCAGTGGCTCGGGCGCTCGGGCGTCGAGTACGCCCGCTGGGTTCTGGCCAACTCGATGGCCGATCCAACAAAGCCCTACGATTCCCTGGATCAGCCCTGGGCAACCGGTTCGGGCTTTCTCGGCCCCACCAACGCCCCCATCGGGGAAGTGCAGAATCCCTTTACCCTCGGGAGTGGGAACGTTAAATGGAAGATTAGCGACCTGGAGCGTAAGTGGAACATCAACACCATGCTTCAGCCCGGCGGCCAGGATCTCCTTCAGAATGCATTCATGAACATGGGCCTCGATGCCGGCGATATGACCCCGCTGGTTAACTCGATCCTCAACTGGATGGACAAGGGGAACCGCATCCAGGGCGCCAAGTCGGAGGACTACGAGAGAATGAACCCTCCCTACTCGGCCAAAAACGGGCCTATTGATGACATTTCCGAACTGCTGATGATCCGGGGCATCACCCCCGAGATGTATTGGGGCACTTCGGCCGGGGATCATCCGCCCGGGGTCTTCACGCCGCGCGAGAAGCGTTCCCACATGCCAACCGACATGCCTTCGTTCCCGGTTGGATTAGTGGACATCTACACCCCCATCTCGAGCGGCAAGATCAACATCAACACCGCTTCCGCGGCAGTCCTCCAGCTCATCCCCGGAATGACTCCCATGGCCGCAGAGGGTATTGCCTCCACCCGCAGTGGTGAAGACGATGGCAGCGGGCTTACCGGACCCTACCGCAACGTGGGGGACGTGAGGCGCGTGCCCGAGGTCACGATGGAAATGGCCCGGGCTATTCAGCAGTTCGGCGACGTGCGCAGCCGGACCTTCAAGGTGGACGTTGAGGCGACAGTGGGCGGCTACACCCGCTACTTCACCGCCATCCTGGGACGCAACAACCCCCGCGATGTCCAGATCCTGAGCTTCTACTGGTCCGACCCCGAGCAGCAGAAGCATTGAGGCGGAGGGAGCGCCGGCACTCCTGTCGGCAACTGGAGTTTGCACATTCTGCGGACTGGAAAGCACCCAATCCCACAGGGATTGCACTTAGCCCAACATTGTCGCAAGCCTCCGGTGTATCCAAGCCACAACTGGTCATATCCCACTCATACTGGGGAAATCATCGGGTCTGACCGGGCAATCGGAGTCGTTTACATAACGCATCTTTCGTGATGCTTTCATTGACGATCGCGGCTTAATACCCCATAGGTGGTGCGTTATGAAGATTGTGAAACAAGCCACAGATGAGGCTGTCTTGGGCGAGCTGGGCGCGCGGTTGGCGAAAGCACGCCTGGAGCGAAACTTCACTCAAGCTCAAGTTGCGGCGCAGGCTGGGGTATCAAAGAACACGGTCCAAAGGATGGAATCCGGAAGTGTGGCCACGCAGTTATCAGGCTTCATACGCGTGTGCCGGGTGCTCGACCTGGTCGAGCGCTTCGACCTGCTGGTCCCGGAGCCAGTTCCCAGCCCGGTCGAACAACTGAAGCTGCTTGGGCGGCGGCGGCAGCGGGCATCGGCAAAAAGGAAGGTCAAAGCTGCTCCGAACATGTGGCAATGGGGAGATGAGCCATGACGCTGGCAGAGATTAGGCTGTGGGGGCGGACCATTGGGGCCGTCTCTCTGGAGGACGGAGGCCGCTTTGCGGCGTTCCAGTATGATTCGGCATTTGCGGCGAGTGGGATCGAAGTCTCGCCCATAACGATGCCGCTCTCGGATCGGGTTTACGTCTTTCCAAACCTGCCGGAGCGAACATTTTATGGGCTGCCGGGCCTGTTGGCCGATTCGCTCCCGGACCGCTTCGGCAACGCGCTGATTGATGCCTGGCTGGCGACACAGGGCCGCACGCCGGAGAGCTTCAATGCTGTCGAGCGCCTTTGCTACACGGGAGCGCGCGGTATGGGGGTTGGGACCGATGCCGCAAACGGCGAAGAAGATCGAGATGGATGCCCTGGTCACACTGGCCTCCGAAATTCTGAGCAAGCGCAAGAATCTCAGAACCAGTTTTGCAAGCGACCGCAGGAAGAACGCCCTGAACGACATTCTGCGCGTTGGCACCTCCGCCGGCGGGGCGCGGGCCAAAGCGGTCATTGCCTGGAATCCGGAAACCAACGAGGTTCGCTCCGGGCAGGTTCGGGCGGGAAAAGGCTTCAGCTACTGGCTGTTGAAATTCGACGGTGTCACCGGAAACAAAGACAAGGAACTCGAAGACCCGAAAGGGTACGGGGCGATCGAGTACGCGTATTCCCTGATGGCCAAAGCGGCGGGTGTGACGATGAGCGAGTGCCGCCTGCTTGAAGAAAGCGGCCGGCGGCACTTCATGAGCCGGCGTTTTGACCGGCTTGAAAGCGGCGAGAAGCGGCACATGCAGTCGCTCTGCGCCCTGGCCCATTTCGATTTCAACCAAGCAGGCGCATACTCCTACGAGCAGGCCTTGCTGACGATCCGTCAGTTGAATCTGCCGATGGAAGCCGTGGAAGAGCAGTTCCGGAGGATGACGTTCAACATCGTCGCCCGCAACCAGGACGACCACGTTAAGAATATCGCGTTCCTTATGGACAAAGCCGGGCGGTGGTCGCTGGCGCCCGCATTTGATGTCACCTACAGCTACAACCCAGCCGGCAGTTGGAGCGCCGTGCATCAAATGACGATGAATGGCAAGCGCGACGGGTTCACGCTGGCGGACTTCCGTGCCTGCGCGAAGGCCGCTCTGATGAAGCGCGGACGAGCCGAGGCTATCTTGGAGGGGGTTTGCGCCGCGGTCGCGAAATGGTCCGACTACGCAGAGCAAGCGCAGGTCGTGAGCGCGTGGCGCAAGCAAATCCAGGGCAACCACCGTTTGGGAATTCCTCGCACCTGATTACTGCCCCGCACCCGGGTCAATCCTCATCCCGAACCGCGCTAACCGCCCAGGCAGGATACGGGGCCTGCGAGCCCTTCATCGCGTGCCAGAGGATGCGGTTGAGGGCATCTTCGGGGCACTTGTCCACCTCATCGAGCGGCAACCGTGCCGAGGCGTGGGCCTGCTTGCGCAGGAGGCGATCCGAAACCTTCTTCGGGTCCGGGTTCATCTGGTCCAGGGGAATGTTGTTCGTCAGGGCCTGGAAAGGGGTGAAGTCGGGGGTCTCGCTAAAGCACGCGGTCATCGGGGTGGCGGTCGCATCCATCTGGTTCATCGGCGGCAGGCCGAGCATCAGCTCCATCGTGCGCAGAAGGCTGGTCTGGTTGTACTGGGTGCTCACCACCGCGCCGCGCCGGGTGTAGGGGCTCGCGACATAGCAGGTGGTGCGGTAGCCGCTGACGTGGTCCCAGCCGGCCTGCGGGTCGTCCTCGATGGCGAAGATGCAGGTTTCCTTCCAGAACTTGCTGCGGCTCACGGCCTCCACGATTTGCCCGAAGGCGAGGTCATTGTCCGCGGCCATCGCTGCGGGGGTGGGGCAATTCGCCTTGGTGCCGCTGGTGTGGTCGTTGGGCAGGCTGATGATGATGAAGTTGGGGAGATCGCCCGTCTGCTCGAATTGTTTCAGTTCCTTGATGAACTGCGCCGCACGGAAGACGTCGGGGATTTGCAGCGCCCAGCCTGCGGTGTTGGTGACCAGGTAGGGCCGCACCGATTCGATGGATGGGCGGCAGTGAATCTCGATCTCACCCGCCTGGTTGACGAAGTCGCGATAATAATCCAGGAACCCGGGGGCGCGCGTCTTTGACGGGTCCCGCCAGGCCCCCTTGGTGAGGGCAAACTCGCCGTAGTTGCGGAGGGTCTTGCCGTGCGCGAACACATGGTCCCAGATGAACCCGGCGGACGAATACGCCATCGCGTCCACGGCGCTCTCCGCCCCTCCGAAGGGGTAGCTGCGGGGGAAGCCGGCAAAGGAGCGCTCCAGGTAATCGTTGGCCATGGCGCTGTCGGCCCATTGATGGCCGTCGGCACTGAGAATGCCGGAGCAGTAGGTGTTGTCGAGCAGCACGAAGTCCCGCACGACCTTGTGGTGGTTGGGGGTGATGTTCTCACCGAAGACGCACAGAGAAGGGTCGCCGTTGCCCTGGGCCAGATCGCCGAGCACCTGGTCGTAGGTGCGGTTCTCCTGGATGAGGTAGATCACATGGTTGAAGACGCGCGGCTCGCCCGCGCGCTCAGGCACGGGGCGCGGCAGTTGGCCGGCGCGCGGCGGCTGCATGGATTCCTTCAACAAGCCGTAGCGCAGGTTGTGCAGCGCGGCCTGGGTCAGGCGCGTCAAGTTCCGCCCGTCCGGCACCGCCACCAGCGACACCGTGCCGAAATACAGGTGTGAGTTAAACTTCACAGGCTCGCCCGGCTGGAGGCGCCGGGTCGAGCCGATGCCTTTGATATTGGCGACGCAGAGTGCCTTGCGGCCCGCATCGTAGGCGACCGCGCCGGGAAACCAGCCGACGGGGATCAAGCCCCGCAGGCTTGATCGGCCGGGCTTGAAATCAAAGAGCGCCACGGCGTTCTGGGTGCCGTTGCAGACGAAGAGCTGCTTGCCCGACTTGTCGAAAGCCAGTGCGTTTGGCTGCGCCCCGAACAAGTCCGCGGGGCTCTGCCGGGCGCAGAGGGTCTCGACGATCTGGTCCGTGCGCGTGTCAATAACGCTGAGCGTGTCGCTCCCCGAATTGGCAACCACCACCCAACGCCCGTTGGGCGAGGTGGCGATCGCACACGCCTGGAGGCCGGTCAGGATTTCGCACTTCACGCTGCCGACTTCGGGCTTCCCCTCCGTTTGCTTGAGATCAATGACCGACACCGATCCCTCGCTGGCGATGTGGCGCACCGGGTCCACCCGCACCGACGTCTCGTGCCCGGCCGGTCCGGTCGGGCATTTGCCATCGGGTCGCCGCCCGCCCCAGTTGCTCACATAAGCCTTCTGGCCGGCCAACGCCACCCCGAAAGGCGCGAACCCGACATCCCAAAGCCGCAGCACCCGGCCGTTGGCGGCATCCAGTTCAGCCAGCCGGTTGGACAGGTTGAGCGCCACGTAAAGGCGCTTGCCGTCCGGTGACACCGCAATTCCCGCCGGAATATCAGCCTGGCGTCCTGGCACTTTGGCGGGTGGCAGGGAAATCGAGAACAGGCCCACAACCTTCCCCGCAGCCTTGACCCCGAACACCTTCACGCTGCCATCCACGTTCGCCATGTAAATGCGCGTCCCGTCCGGCGAGAAAATCAGCCCGGTGTAACTAAGTTGGCCGGCGGTGTCCGGGTGCAGGATTTCGTCGGGAACAGACTCGGGAGAGGCATCCGAAGCCTTGCCCGACGGCAAGGGTGCGTGCTGCAGAATCTTGCCCGTGCCCGGATCAATCACCACCAGGTCATGGGTCTTGCCCGCGGTTACGAGCAGCCGGCCATTGGGGCTGAGCGCAATCGCCTGCGGCCTCATGCCGGGCAGTTCGACCTGGATTCCCGCCGGTGAAATCACCTGGTTGGCGGGGGTGTAATAGCGATTCGTGCCGACCTGTCCAACGTGTTCCTCAGTTGAGTATTGTGACCCGGCAAGGGTCTGTCCACGGCAGCTTGAGTCAAGGGACTCAAGTCCAACCAACAGGGTGAGGGCGCATACGAAACGGTTCGGGACAAATTGCATCGGCCAACCATGCCAGAAGTCGCCGGACACAAGCAACCCGCGAGTAACCTCTGCACAGCCAGAGGAACCTTGCGGCTGCCAATGAAGCCAGTAGAACTCCGGACTTCCATCCGCTTACTGCAAAGTCCGCGGGATAGACAACACTGGGGGACCCCTCTCCCCGACCCTCTCCCCTGCTGCAGGGGAGAGGGAGAAGCTTCCGCAGTTCTTGGTGTAGTGCATGCCGGGGACTCCTCAGTATTCCACTTCGGTCCCCTACATCAGCGTAACCTGATGTTTCGTGAGCCAATCAAGAGCTGCTCCGCATTTGGTTACAGGCCCGAGTGCCTTTTCACTTAATTGTGCGGCGATGCCCGCCCGGTCGAAGATTGCCAGGCACGCTTTGTCTGTAAAACGGCTCCTGAACTTGATAGCCGGCACCTGCAAAGGATGATTCTGAATTCCCAGGCCCCATTGTTGGGGGACATCGAGATTGGCGTTCATCAACGCGGCGAGATCCACCCCGAGCGAACTTCGAGTTGCGGTCCGGGATAGGTCACACAGATGAAAAGGCGGCACGTTGATGGCGGAGATGGCTGTGTCATCCCAAAGGGCTTGCGGCAATTGGTGCCCATTGTCATAGATGTAATCTCCAAATCGCTCGAGCAGGCACGTTTCCTGGTCAATTGCCACGTAAAGGATCTTATGCGGGCAGTTCAGGTGGGAATATCGGTGACTGGGATTCAGGCTGAAATAGATCGCATTATGTGCCTTGGGGTGGATGCGAAACCAGGCACGAGCTATCTGCCGAGTCCTCGGCAACTGCTGAGCTGCAAAGTTGGGAGGTGGGAATCGAACCGGGCGGCTGCTGGGGCTACTCGACATAGCCCTGGGCGGCTTGGAGCACCTTTGTAAGCTCTCCCTGTCTCAGGCAATCCAGTGGACGTTTTCCGCCCAGGAACCCGTGGTTCGACAGGAAAAAGAGCATGCGTCCAAAATCGTCGAGCCGATTGCCGGCATTCAACACTTTCAGCGCTTCTTCAATCCCATCGAGGACTTTGTGCTCTCGGAATTGCCAAACCGGAAAGCGGACGGCTTTCTGCCGTTCCTCGCGCCAAGCAATAATATGGCCCTTCTGGTAGCGTTTCAGGATGGCCTGTTTGGAGATTCCAATTTCTTCAGCAGCTTCCTCTGCGGAAATGCTGCCGCCTTCATCTGCCACGACCTTCCGGCGGGCCGGGATGCCCCGCGCAATAGCGTTGGCCAAGCGGTTATCGGACTTATCAACCGGAAACTCTGCCCGGAACGCCTTGTCGGTCAATCTCGCGAGGTTGGGAGCAGTGGTCACACCGGCGAGGAGGCGGGACGAAGCCAGTTTCCGCAAGACGGCCCGGATGTCGTTGACGACTTTGTCTTCGGCCACATCAGCCTCAATTACTAGCGCTGCCATATGTATCAATATGGCACCGTTGATCTGAGTTTGTCAATTTCGTAAACCCTGTTGTCAACATGTCCCCCGCCCCCTGTGGGACTGCGCATCTACCCTCGCCATCCGCGCCGCCCGATGGCATCCTTCCCGCAGCCATGAAGAAGCTGCCGAAATCGGCAAGACGATTGATCAAGCTGCTGCTGGCCTGTTTGCTGTTTCTAATTATGCTGCGCTGGTTTGAACATAGCCAGGTCTATCACCCGGACCGGCTCCTGACCACGACCGGCGCCGAACTGGGCCGGCCGTTTGAAGATGTCGTGTTCAAAGCCGGTGACGGCGTCGAGCTCAACGGCTGGTTCTTCCCGGCGAATACCAACTCTCCCCGCGCGCGGCTGGCAGTGCTGCTGTGCCATGGCAACGGCGGCAACATCGGCCATCGGCTTGACACCTGCGCCGCCCTCCTGGCGACCGGCGCAAGCGTCTTCGTCTTTGACTATCGCGGCTACGGGCGCAGCCAGGGCCGGCCAGGCGAGGAGGGAACCTATCTTGACGCCCAGGCCGCCTGTCAGTGGCTTCGGCAGAAGGGCTTCCCCGCCACCAATATCATTGCGTACGGCGAATCCCTGGGCGGCGGCATTGCGACCGAGGTAGCCGTGCGCGAGGGTGTGGGCGGTCTGGTCTTGCAGAGCACCTTCACCAGCATCCCGGACATCGGCGCGGAGTTGTTCCCCTGGCTGCCGGTGCGCTGGCTCGCAAAGATCCGCTACGATACCCACGCGAAGCTGCCGCACCTGAAGCTTCCCGTGCTCGTCATGCACAGCCGCGTGGATGAGATCGTTCCCTTCCATCACAGCCAGAGGAACTTTGCGGCCGCCAACGAACCCAAGCGGTTTCAGGAACTTGATGGCAGCCACAACGATCCCCTGGCCAGCCGGACCAGGTTCATGGCCGGCATGGGAGGGCTGCTCGACCTGGTGAACGGTTTCCTCGCACAATAGCCAGGCTTCCACGACTAGCGGACGCCGCTTCTGTTAGCGACTGATACGCATTTGCTCTTTTTGGACCTTTGTCCGTCCGGCCCCTTACCTGAACTCATCCCCTCCAGCATCCGCAGCACGTCAGCGTCCGGCTTGAAGTCCCCAACCGTGCCCTTCTCCGGCGCCCCGAGATTGATCCACCATCGGAGCAGCCCGGTTTCGGCGGCCGTTGCCTGCGGCTTGCCATCCGGGGGCATGTGCTGGTCATCGTCGAGAGGGAGAAGGATGCGCTCGATGATCTGGCTTTCATCGGCTTCGCCGGCGACGAATGACGGCCCGTTCTCGCCGCCTTTCTTCGCATTCGCGAGGCTGTCGAGGTTCAGATCCCCTTTCCGCTTCTCAGGGCCGTGGCAGGCGGTGCAGCGGTCTTGCAGGATGGGCCGGATCACCTCCGCGTAGAGCTGCCGTTTCCGGAAATCGGCGGGAACGGCGGCCGCCTTTGGCGGGGCCGATTGCCCCAGCAGGGCGCGCAAGGACGCGGGCGCGTGGCGGCTGAGGAAGTCCCGGCCGTGGGTGATTTCACTGCCGAAATGCCCCGCCACGACCAGCAGGATCAGTGTCATTAGCAAGGCAATCCGATAGGCGGCCAGCCGCCCGGGCCGGGCCAGCCACAGCACCAAGACGCAAGCGGCGGCGAAAGCGATGCCGGTCCACCGATGCCAAAACAAGAGCTGTGCCTCGTAGCCGCCCGATTGAGCGAGCAGCCAGCCGCAGGCCACCGAACCGGCTGAACCAGCCAACACAACGGCCAGGATCACCCGCCGGTTCTGGGCGGCGTCCTTGAAGCGCGGGAACAGGGCGAGCAGTTCCATCACGGCAAGCAGGATCAGGCCGCCGATGGGCAAATGCACCAGCATCGGGTGAAATGGACCCAGGAATAATGTGAATTCGTTCAATTGGCTGCTCATGCGACGCGGTGTTCTGTATCTTCCCGAACCCCCGCCTGTCAAAGACTCTTTTGCCCGTGCGCGGTTCCATGCAGGTTTGGCTTGATTAACGGTCTCAAAACGGGCCAACTCTTGCGTGTCTGCGACTAATGAAAGCGCACATCCTATCTGAATTAGGCCGCCGCACCGAAGCCCCGCCAATCTCCTGGCTGATGGCGACAACTCTGGCGCGGCCGCAATTGATCTCCCTGGCTGCCGGCTTCACCGACAACGAATCGCTGCCCGTCAAGGATGTGCGCCGCCTGCTGGGGGAAATCCTGTGTTCCCCGGCAACCGGCCAGGCTGCCCTGCAATATGGAACCACCGCGGGCGACCCGGCGCTGCGCGCGCTCACCGCGCGCCATTTGCAGTCGCTGGACGGGCAGCCGGAAGCTGGTCGGGCCTATTCGCCCGACCGCATGATCATCAGCAACGGCTCGCAGCAGATGCTCTACATGGTGACCGAGGCGCTCTGTGATCCCGGGGACATTGTGCTGGTGGAGGACCCCAGCTATTTCGTCTATCTCGGCATCCTGCAAAGCCACGGCGTCCAGGCGCGCGGGGTGCCGATGGAAAAGGACGGGCTGGACCTCGCGCGGCTGGAAGCCGTCCTCAAGGATTTGAAGCGCAGCGGCGAATTGCGCCGAGTGAAGCTGCTCTACCTGGTCAGCTACTACCAGAACCCGACCGGCCTCACAACGAGCTTTGCCAAGAAGGCCAAAGCGCTCAAGCTCTTGCGGGAATACGAGCGGGCGGCGGGCCATCCGATCTACCTGGTCGAAGATGCCGCCTATCGCGAGCTGCGCTTCCAGGGCGAGGGAGTGAAATCCACCCTGTCCATCAAAGGTGCCCAGGAGCGGGTGATCTACGCCGGAACTTACAGCAAACCCTTCGCGACCGGTGCCCGCGTTGGCTTCGGCCTCATGCCGGAGCCGGTCTTGACCGCCGTGCTTCGCATCAAGGGCAACCACGACTTCGGCTCGTCCAACCTCCTGCAGCAGCTTCTCGCCCGATCCCTTTCCACCGGGCGCTACGAGAAGCACCTGGCGGAGTTGCGGGCGCGGTATGGGCGCAAAGCCCAGGTGATGCGCAAGGCGCTGCTGGAGCATTTCCCGCCGGGCGTCGAGTGGTGGGAACCGGACGGCGGCCTCTACTTCTGGGCCCGCCTGCCGGAGCGCCTGGCCTCGGGCCCGAAATCCAAGCTCTTCCAGAAAGTGCTCGCCAGCGATGTCTTATACGTGCCGGGCGAGCTCTGTTACGCCCACGACCCCACCCGCCGCAAGCCCAACCACGAAATGCGCCTCAGCTTCGGCGGGGCCACGGAAGCCAACGTGCGTGAGGGCATCGCGCGCCTCGGGGCCGTGATCCGCGGCTTCCTGCAAAGCTGCTGACAAGATGGCGGGAAAGACAACGCCGGGGGCCTCCTCTCCAATGCCGCTAGGATTTAATGGGGTAAAGCCATTCCAAATACTCGGCTTGACCCCTGTGATCGAGTGACGAGAGTCATGACCGCGAAATTGAATCCGCACGCGATGATAAACAGGCCAACGAACAAAACCCGGAGGGTTTTCAGCCATTAGCCGGTGGTTGAGCGCAGCGACACCACCGGATCAGAGTGTGAGTGGATTGCACCCCGGCAGGGGGTGCCAGCGTGAGGGGAAGTGGCTGGCACCCTGCCGGGGTGCATGGGAAGTGGAATCTGGTTGCCGGTGGTATCGCTCGTGTCTCGCTCAAACACCGGCTAATGGCTGGGATGCTTCCGGCATCATCACCAGGGCGTCAGGTTTGTGACACAATCGTAACAAGGCTGCCGCAATCCCGTAACACGTCAGGCCCATACTGCTGCGGGCTTGGAACTGCAGCAGAAAGACGCAAGCAAACAGCGGCCAGCCCGAGTCACAGAAGTGAGCACCCAAACACATTTTGAAGAAACGCTCCAGCGGGACATAGATCTCGTGCGAGCCAAGGTCAAGGCAATGGCCATATTGAGCGAGCGTGCATTGCACGCGAGCCTGCAAGCGCTGGTGCAGCGCAACCGGCAGTTGGCCTACGGCGTGATCCTGCGGGACCAGTATATTGACGAGCTGGAAACCGACCTTAACCGGCTGTGCCTGGAGTTCGTCGTGCGCCACCAGCCCGTGGCCGGCCACCTGCGTTTCGTCTTTACGGCCATCCAGATCAACAAGGAGATCGAGCGAATCGGCGATTATGCTGAAAGCATCGCCCGCCAGGTGCTGGCCGTCAGCGCACTGGAGCCCCAGCCTCCGACCGCCCTGTTTGTAGAACTGGGCGAGCTGTCCATCCGCATGCTCCGGGAAGCCGTTGAATCCTTCCTGCAGCAGGATGCCGATCAGGCGACACGGACCATGGTGATGGAGGAGGAGGCCAACACGCTGCGCAACAGCATCAACGCCCAGCTTGCGGAACTGAGCCGGAGGAACCAGCTCCCGGCGGCGGCTCTCGCCCCGCTCATGACCATTGCGCGCCGTTTCGAGCGTGTGACCGACCAGGCCAAGAATCTGTGCGAAGAAGTCCTCTACATGTGCACCGGAGAGTTCACCAAGCACAAGGGAGCCGATGCTTTCCGCATCCTGTTCTTCGACCTCGACAATGCTTGTCTCAGCCAGATGGCCGAAGGCATCGCCACCGCCCTGCGCCAGCCCCGGTTTGTCTTCAGCAGCGCCGGAGCCGCGCCGCAACCCATTGATGAGCAGGTGGCCAAGTTCATGGCCGGGAAGGGCATTAATATCTCCGCCCAACAAAGCAAACCCCTCGAACAAGTGCCCGACTGGCAACATTTCCAGGTAGTGGTCGCGCTCGGTGCACAGGCTCGCAAGGCTTTTCCAAACCGGCCCGGCAAAACCATTCTATTCACCTGGTCAATAAAGGACCCAGCGGCTGCCGGTGGTCCATCAGACCACGCGCCCGCCGTCTTCGAATTGGCCTATCAGAGCTTGGAATCCCACATCAAGGAACTCCTGGCCGCAGTTTTAGAAGAACCCTCAAACGAATCAAAACTATGAAGCAACGCGCACACACCTCACTTACCCGCAACCTCACCTCCACCTTTGCCGCGGGGCTGGCCGCCTGCCTCCTGCAAACCGGCTGTGGCAAGAGCCCCGGCTCCGGCCCCGACAGCGGTGGCGGCAGCGCCTCCAAAGTGACCATCCAGAACAAGGGCTCCGACACCATGGTCAACCTTGCCCAGGGGTGGGCCGAGGAATACAAGAAGGCGGCACCCGACGTGGATGTGGAAGTTTCCGGGGGCGGGTCCGGGGTCGGCATCGCCGCCTTGGTCAAGGGCACGATTGATATCGCCAATGCCAGCCGCAACATGAAGGCGGAGGAGATTGAGACTGCCAGGAAGAACACGGGCAAGGCCCCGAAGGAATTCATCGTCGGGTATGACTCCCTGGCCATCTATGTGCACAAGGACAACCCGCTCAACGAGATTACCCTCGACCAGGTCGCCCAGATTTACATGGAGGCGGGCAGGATTACCAAGTGGTCGGACCTGGGAGTGAAGATACCCGGCTCCTCGAGCGACGAGATCGTGCGGGTGAGCCGCCAATCCAGCTCCGGCACCTACGAGTTCCTGCGCGAGCACGTCCTGAACAAGAAGGACTTCAAGCTCGGCTCCCGCGACATGAATGGCTCCAAAGAAGTGGTCGAGCTGGTCGGCTCCACTCCCACGGCTATCGGCTACAGCGGCATGGGCTATGCCACGCCGGCCGTAAAGATGTTGAAAGTCAGGAAGACCGCCACCGAGCCCGCTTACGAGCCGAGTGTGGCCAACACCCTGGCAAAGACTTACCCCATCGCGCGCTCTCTCCTGGTCTATACGCTGGGCGAGCCCCAAGGGCCGGTGAAGAAGTATATTGACTGGGCGATGTCCGACGCCGGGCAGAGGGTGGTCGAGGCCAGCGGCTATGTCCCGCTTCCGGCCGGGGCGCGCGCCAAGCCGTAAGCGCCGGAAGGCAAGCCGCGAGAGCCCGCACTTTCCGGACTGCCACGATGAACACACCCCCAACATCCCGCCCGGCTGAAGAGAGCTTCGCAGTCCGGAAAGCCACACGCCCGGCGTGGGACGTCCTGTCCGAGCGGGCCCTGGAGATCCTCATCTATCTCTGCGGCATCAGCGCGATCGTCTTCGTGCTGGGCATCTTCTTTTTCGTCTTCAAGGAAGCCCTCCCGATCCTGGGCAACAGTCACTTCAGCCTCACCCAATTCCTCTTCAGCGATCAGTGGTATCCGACCTCCGAACTCAACAAGCGTTACGGCGTCTTCGCCATGATCGCCGGCACCTTCAGCGTGACCGCCCTGGCCATGCTCATTGCCGTCCCGTTCGGCTTGGGCGCAGCGATCTACATCTCCGAGTTCTGCGGCGGCCGGACGAAGGAAACCCTGAAGGTCGTCATCGAGCTCCTGGCGGCCATCCCGAGCGTCGTCTGGGGGTTCATCGGCCTGACCGTCATGAGCCGGCTGATCGTCAATTACACCGGGGCGCCGGTCGGCGTGAACATCCTTAACGGCGGCATCATCCTGGCGCTGATGAGCGTGCCGATTATCGTGTCCATCGGCGAGGATGCGCTGAAGGCGGTGCCGGATTCGTATCGGGAGGCTGGCCTGGCGCTCGGGGCCACCCGGTGGCAGCTCGTTCGGCGGGTCCTCCTGCCGGCGGCAAAAACCGGCCTCCTGGCGGCCGTGCTGCTGGGAGTCGGGCGCGGCGTGGGCGAGACCATGGCGGTCCTGATGGCGACCGGGCACGCGGTGCATATCCCCCACGGCATCTTCGATTCGGTGCGGACACTCACCGCGAACATCGCCGCGGAGCTGGGCGAGGCGCCGGCCAACTCCGACCATTACCGGGTGCTGTTCCTTACCGGCGTGCTCCTCTTTGCGCTCACCTTCATCGTCAATCTCGCCGCCGACCTGGTCGTCCGCGGCATCAGGAGAAGATGATGTTCGCCATCACCCCGCATGTCCGGCGCAAGCAGCGCCATGAAACCATCGCCAAGTGGGTCTTCTTCGGCATGGCGGCCTCGATGATCGTCCCGTTGGTCCTCATCATCGGCTATCTGGTTGAGCGGGCCTGGCCATCCCTGAGCCTGGGCTTCCTGATAGACGTTCCGGCCCGCGGGATGAAGGAAGGGGGTGTCTGGCCGGCCCTTGTAGGCACCATTTACCTCGTCGTCCTCTCGCTGGCCGTGTCCGCCCCGGTCGGGGTTCTGGCCGCCGTTTACCTGAACGAATACGCCCGGGACAACTGGTTCAACCGCATCATCAACCTGGCCGTCATCAACCTGGCCGGTGTGCCGAGCATCGTGCACGCCCTGTTCGGGCTCGGCGCCTTCGTTTATGCCGCCCGGTTCGGCTACTCGATCATCTCGGCCTCTCTCACCCTGGCCATCATGACCTTGCCCGTGATCATCGCCAGCACACGCGAGGCCCTGGCCAGCGTCCCCCGCACGTTTCGGGAGGCCTGCTGGAACGTCGGCGCCACGCGTTGGCAGACCATCAAGGCGGTCGTCCTGCCCAATTCCATCAGCGGCATCCTCACCGGCATCATTCTCCAGGTGAGCCGCGCCGCCGGCGAGACCGCGCCCATCATGTTCACCGGGGCGGTATTCTTCAAAGCCGTCCAGAAGGGCGATTTCTTCCCCTACCGGCTGCACGAGCAGTGCATGGCCCTTTCCATGCATCTCTACACCCTCTCCACCCAGGTTCCGGGCGTAAAGGAATCCGTCCCGTTTGCCACGGCGGTGCTCCTGCTCGGCGCGGTAATCCTCGTCAACGCAACGGCCATTATCCTGCGGGGCTACCTCCGCGCTCGCAAGAAGTGGTAATGACCTGCACGCCCACCATCGCCGTCCGCGACCTGCGCCTCGCCTACGGACAGAAAGAGGCCATCCGCGGCATTTCATTCGAGATCCTGCGCAACGAGATCTTCGGCATCATCGGCCCCGCCCAATCCGGCAAGACCTCCCTGCTCCACTGTCTCAACCGCACCATTGATTTCACCCCGGAAGCGCGCGTCTCAGGCAGCATCCGGGTGGACGGCGAGGATGTGCGCCAGACCAGGAACATCTTTGCCCTGCGCCGCAAGATCGGCATGGTTGCCCCCCTGCCCGTGGGGCTGCCCCTCAGCATCTACGACAACGTCGCCTTCGCCCCGCGCTGCGCCGGCATGAGACGCAGAAGCGAACTGGAGGCCATCGTCGAGCAATGCCTGCGCCAGGCCGCGCTGTGGGATGAAGTCAAGGATCGCCTCGACAGCCTCGGCACCAAGCTCTCCGGCGGCCAGCAACAGCGCCTCACCATCGCCCGCGCCCTCTCCCATCAGCCCGAGATTCTCTGCCTGGACGAGTTCTCCATCGCGATTGATCCGGTGACCACCATGCGCATCGAGGACGTTCTCAAGGAACTGCGCCGCAGCATGACCATCATCCTGGTCACCAACCTCACCCAGCAGGCCCGGCGCCTGGCCGATCGCACCCTGTTCCTCTGGAAGGGCAGAATTGTGGAGTTGGATCACACCGACATCATCTTCTCCGGCAAGCCCGCCAACCGGCAGACCTACGAATACGTCAACGGCATCTTCGGATGAGCGCCTCCTCCCAGCCTTGTATCACGACGCGCGACCTGAACCTCTGGTATGCGAAGTTTCAGGCGCTTATCAACGTCAGCGTGGACATCAAGGAAGGCCTGATCACCTCGCTCATCGGCCCCTCCGGCTGCGGCAAAACCACCCTCCTGCGCTGCTTCAACCGAGTCAACGAGCGCTACGGCTACGTCACCACCACCGGCCAGATCCGGATCCTGGGCAAGAACATCTACGACCCCGACGTCTCCCTCATCGAGCTGCGCAAGTCCGTCGGCATGGTCTTTCAGCGGCCCAATCCCCTGCCCATCTCCGTGTACGAGAACGTCGTCTTCGGCCTACGCATTCACGGCGAGGGCGACGTGCTGCGCCGTGCCAGCCTTGACCAGGCCGTCGAGACCGCGCTGACGGAGGTCGGCCTCTGGAACGACCTCAAGGACCGACTCGACGCCAAAGCCACCACCCTCCAACTCGAGCAGCAGCAGAAACTCTGCATCGCCCGCCTCCTGCCGCTCAAGCCGCGCGTCATTCTCATGGACGAACCCTGCTCCGCCCTCGACGTGGAAGGCACCCGCGCCATCGAAGAACTGATGTTCGGGCTCAAGGGCCGCTACACCATCCTGATCGTCACCCATAACATGGCGCAGGCCCGGCGCGCCAGCGACGAATGCATCTTCATGCTGCTGGGTGAAAGGGTCGAGCACCGCCGCACTGAGGATCTCTTCCTGGCTCCCGGGAACCCGAGGACCGCCGAATACATCGAGGGGCGCTACGGGTGACCCCGGTGTTCACCCGAAGCGGGCTGGCAGATCGAGCTCCCAGGAATGTAACAAACGCCCCCAAGGCTCTGCCCGGCGCCCCCGGTGGTGCGCCTCCCCGGCGTTCCAAGCGTGTTCCAACGGTAGTGCCCCGGTAGCACTACGGTATTGCCCCCGTAGCGGCCCCATGTTGATCTGATCAACATGGGGCCGCTACCGTAGTGCTACGGGGGCAATACCGTAGTACTACCGTTGGAACACGCTTGAGCCACCCTTCCAATGCCCCTGGGCTTGGATTTGTCTTTGCGGGGCTGGCACGCTCCCTGCCGACCGCCGCCCGAACGGAGCGTTCCGGGGCGTTCCCCGGAGGCTGTCGGCAATCTTGGCCAGCACGGAGCGCATGTCCAGTTCCAGCGGTGTGCCCTCGAAGCGCTGCAGGAGCTTCCGGGCAATGGAGAAGCTAAATACCTCGCGCCGAGTTAGTTGTACGGGTGGAAGGGTGAACGTGGGGTCAGTGAGGCGGAAGCCTTTGCGTGAGTCGTCGTAGGCGATGGGGGCGTGGTGGTCGTCGCGGAGGAAGTCCAGGTCGCGCATGAGGGTGCGGCGGGAGACTTCCAACTCGCGGGTGAAGTGGCGGCAGTTGGGCAGGGAGCCGGCGCGGGTGCCTTCCCGAATCAGCTCCAGGATGCGTTGAAGGCGGTGATATTGGGGCCGGGTGGCGGTTTTCATCTTTTTGGACCTGTGCCGTTAGATGGCACAGGTCGTCTTTATGCTGGCGGGTGGATAAATGCAAGTTTATCGCGCCAGAAATCCGAAGAAGTCGCCGCTGTGGCAGTGCGCCCACCGCCACTACAACGAGTTGGAGGAGGCATATCCCGAGCACTACCAGCCCCGCTACGGCCGCCTGCGGCCCATCATCCCGGAGGTGGTCCACAAGTTCCTGGATTGCGGCAATCTGGAGCGCGGGTTCGCCCGGATTCGGTGCGACCATTGCGAGCATGAGTATCTGCTGGACTTTTCCTGCAAGAGCCGGTGGTTTTGTCCTTCGTGCCACCAGAAGAATGTGCAGACCACTGCCCGGTTTATCTTGGACCACATCCTGGCTCCGGTGCCCCATCGGCACTACGTCCTGGCCATCCCCAGAATGCTCCGCCCCTACTTCCAGCGCCATCGCCACCTGCTCAAGCGCCTCTGTGCTCTGGCCCATGAGAGCCTGGCCGAATACCTGCGCGCAGCCCTGGACTGCCCCAAAGGTGTGCCGGGCGTCATCATGACCCTGCACACCTTTGGCGAATACCTCGACTTCCATCCCCACGTCCACGCCCTCGTGGCCGACGGCCTGTTTCTTCGGAACCCGCCCGACTCGCCGCCCCAGGCATCAACCCCAGCCTCCAGCCTCCAGCCTCCGGCCGGACCCGCCCTCCTCCCGCTTCCCGAAAGCCCGCTCAAGCCGCTGGAAGAGCTCTTCCGCGCCAAAGTCATCAACCTGCTGGTCGGCAGAAACTCTTGCCTCCCGAGCGCGTCCAGGTCCTCTACTCCTGGAAACACAGCGGCTTCAACCTCCACGCCGGCGAACCCATCCCGCCCGAGCACAAGGCCGACCTCGAAGACCTCGCCCAATACATCCTCCGCAACCCCTTCTCCGTCGAAAAGATAACCATGGAACAGCCCGGTGACATCGTCATCTACCGCTCCCGCCTCAACGCCAAGA
>JAPLUA010000240.1 GCA_026397855.1 Verrucomicrobiota bacterium
CAGCAGTTCATCGAGGACCTCAACCGGCTCTACCTTGCCGAGCCGGCATTGTGGAAATCAGACTATGAGGTCGAAGGCTTCAAGTGGATTGACTGCTTGGACCATCTGAACAGCGTTCTCTCCTTCTCGCGGCACAGCTCGGGGCCCTGCCGTGATGTGGTGGTGATATTGAATCTCACCCCCGTCCCGCGACCGCGCTACCGGATTGGCCTGCCGCGACCGGGCAAATGGATCGAATTGATGAACAGTGACGCGGCTGTTTATGGTGGCAGCAACGTGGGCAATCTGGGGGCTGTCACTGCGGAACCCAAGACCTGCCATAACCTGCCTTGTTCCGCCGAATTCACCCTCCCGCCGCTCAGTATTATGGCCTTCCGACCCGAACGGCCGGTGGTTGAGGATTCCACCAGCGCCTCACCCGGCAGTTTGAAGGCTCCCTCTGTCAACCCGACGGCTGAGGTGAAACCTTCCCGCGAAGCCCAATCACCCATCGCAGCCAAATCCTGACCCCCTAAACTTCTTTATGGCCGAAGTTTATCATGCTCTGGGGCTGCACATGCACCAACCGCTGGGCAATCTCCTGGCCCTGCACAACTCGGATCAACGGTGGGAGGCCAACCAGATTCTTTGGTGCTACGACCGCCCGACACGGATGTTGGAGGGATACGAGAATGCAGCCCGCCTGCACTTGAGCTTCTCCGGAACGCTCCTCAAGCAACTGGAAGACCCGGCGGTGCGGCAGACTTTTGCGGACATCGTGAACGTGGAGGATTTCCTGAACCGCTATCGCCGCTCGAACATCGAGTTCGTGGGAAGCGGGCTCTATCACCCGGTCTATCCCCTGACGCCCCAGGCAGACTGGGATGCCCAGACGGAATGGTGGCAGGGGCTGGGGCGGCATCTGTTGGGCCGGGACCACTTCCCCGGCTTCTGGCCGCCGGAGATGGGCTTCTGCATGGAGATGATCCCGCTTCTGCAGCGGCACGGCTACAAATACGTGCTGGTGGATTCCATCTACATCAAGCCCAAACGCGAGATGCGCTGGGAAGAAAGCAGGTATCGGCCTTACCGGGCGCGCTATGGCGGCGCCGAGATTATCGTCGTCCCGCGCGACCGGGAGCTCTCCAATGCCCAGCTTTCCGGCCTGGACCCCGGCTGGTTTCAGCACGAAGTCCAGGAGCGAACCAAGCACTGCGACTTCCCGGCGCTGGTCACTACTTGGACGGATGGGGAAAACGGCGGCTGGTTCCGCACCGCGAACGTCGAGAGCGGGTTCTGGGGATTCTTCTACAAGCCCATCCTGGACCGGTTCCGGGCCGGCACGCTCGGCTTCACGCCCATCCATATCAGCCAATACCTGGAGAAGTATCCGCCCGCCGAAGAAGTGGACGTCTATCCCGGAGCCTGGAACACGGAGCACCACTGGGGGGGCGATTTTACGCAGTGGACCGGATCGCTCCTGCAGAAGAAGGGGTGGGACGAACTGCGCCGTGCCAGTGAGTATTACTGGCAGGCCAAGCGGAGCTTTGATGAGCGGCAGTCGGCGCTCGCCAACCCGGAGGAGATCCGGCAATTGATCCTCCGCGCATTCGATCGCCTGCTCGTGGCGGAAACCAGTTGCAACTTTTACTGGGGCAGCCGCTGGGTGCATCGGTCGTTTGATGACCTGGAGCAGGTCTATCACCTGCTGGACACGGCCATGAACCAACTGCGCGAGGTGCAGCACCTTGCCCAGGTTAAGATTTAACTTTGTAACCTTTATATGTACATCGCAATGGTTGCTTCCGAGTGCGCGCCCGTCGCCAAGGTGGGTGGGTTGGGCGATGTCGTGTTCGGCTTGAGCCGGGAACTGGAGATCCGCGGCAATTCGGTGGAGATCATCCTGCCCAAGTATGATTGCCTGCGCTACGACCAGATCTTCGACCTGCGGCTCACCTACAAGGATCTCTGGGTGCCGTGGTACGATCGCGCGGTTCATTGCAGCGTCTATTTCGGCTTCGTGCACGGCCGCAAATGCTTCTTTATCGAGCCGCATTCAGACCACAACTTCTTCCATCGCCGCGTCTTTTACGGGCAGCGGGACGACGACCAGCGGTTCGCGTTCTTTTCCAAGGCGGCGTTGGAGTTCATGCTCAAGAGCGGCAAGAATCCGGACATTATTCACTGCCACGATTGGCAGACCGGCCTGGTGCCGGTCCTGCTCTACGAGATGTATAAGCACCTGGGCATGACCCATCCGCGGGTCTGCTACACGCTGCACAATCTGCAGCACCAGGGCCTCACCGGGGAGCACGTGCTGCGCGCCACCGGCCTTAACCGGCCCTCCTACTTCTTCCACCAGGACCGCCTCCAGGACAATTTCAACCCTGCCGCCATCAACCTGATGAAGGGTGGCATTGTTTATTCCAATTTCGTCACCACCGTGTCGCCGCGCTACGCCTCTGAGATTCTGCATACCAGCCAGAATTTCGGCCTGGGCCACACGTTGCATGTTTATCGCGGCAAACTGGGGGGCATTCTCAACGGCGTGGATTACAATACCTGGAACCCCGAGATAGACTCCCATATCCCGTGCCGCTATGGCATCAACTCCCTTGCCGATAAGTACGAGAACAAGAAAGCGCTGCGGCAGCGGTTCTGGCTCCAGGACGCCTATAAGCCTATCGTTTGTTACATTGGCCGGCTTGACCACCAAAAGGGCGTGCCGCTGATCACCCGGGCCATCCACTACTGCCTGCAGAACGGGACCCAGTTTGTGCTGTTGGGCACCAGCCCCGATGCCGGGATCGGCCATCATTTCTGGCGCCTCAAACAGCGCTACAACGACAACCCGGATTGCCACCTCGAGCTGGGCTTCAACGAGGAACTCTCGCACCTTATCTATGCCGGGGCCGAAATGATGATTGTGCCGAGCCTGTTCGAGCCTTGCGGTTTGACGCAGATGATTGCCCTCAAATACGGCACAGTGCCCGTTGTGCGGGCGACCGGCGGCCTCGCGGATACCGTGTTCGATGCCAACCACTCGGACCGGCCCTGCGACGAGCGCAACGGTTATGTGTTCAACGATTTCAACGACCAGGGCATTGATTCCGCGCTGCACCGGGCCATCGGGATGTGGTACACCTACCCGAATGACTTCCAGGAACTCATGGCGAATGGCATGCGCTGCGACTATTCGTGGAACCACCCGGGCCAGCATTACCTCAACATCTACGAACACATCCGCGACAAGTGAAGCGGAGCGTCGCCCCAATCCGTTCAGATCCATCCTCATCGTAAAGCTGCCTCCCCCGCAGCAGGTGGCAGGCTTGATCCGCCACCCGCTGCGGAGAGCAGGGCGCATTTCAGGTTCCATGCAGGGAACCTTGAAACGACGTTGAAACGACCTTGCTACCACGGAGAGCCTAAGCATGGCCTATGGCGGTTGGGGTGTGAGTGGCTCCTGTGGTTTTCATGCATGCGCGCGACAGCTCCGCCCTCAACCCCTCCTGCATTCTCTTCGCAATACCCGGTCGCACCACTATTCGCGTGACCGTGAAAGCGGCGA
>JAPLUA010000583.1 GCA_026397855.1 Verrucomicrobiota bacterium
GCACCAGCCCGCTGGCCTACCAATGGCGGCTGAACGGCACCAACATCGCCAGTGCCACCGCCAGCGGTTGGGGGCTTGCCAACGTCCAGAGTCGGGACGAGGGGAGCTACTCCGTGGTGGTTACGAATGTTGCCGGCAGCGCGACCAGCTCGAACGCCATCCTGGCCGTTTACGCGTCGCCCGCCGTTACCGCGCAGCCGCAAAGCCAGGTGGTTTCCTCGGGCCAGGACGCCACGTTCACCGTCAGCGCATCCGGCACGGCGCCCCTCGTTTACCAGTGGCGGTTCAACGGGACCAACCTTGCAGCGGTCACTGCCAGCAGTTTCACCCGCACCAACGTCCAGCCGGCTGACGCCGGCAGCTATGCGGTTGTCATTACCAACTCCGCCGGGTCCACCACCAGCGCCGACGCAGTTCTGACGGTGGCCACGGCTCCGATCGTGGTGGTTGCGCAGTGGGACTTCAACAGCCCCGTGGCGGATGGCAACGCGGCTACGGGCACATTGGTTCCCTCGACGGGTAGTGGCACCGCGTCCCTGGTTGGCGGGACCACACAGACCTTTGCTGGGGGCGGTCCCACCGACCCGAATACCAACGACAACAGCGGCTGGAACACGGCATCCTACCCGGCTGCTACGGTGGGAAACAAGACGGCCGGCGTGAAGTTTGCGGTCAGCACCGTCGGGAAGCAGAATATCACCGTTCGATGGGACCAGAAGGAGAGCACGACTGGCAGCAAATACGTCCGCCTCCGCTATACCACGAACGGCACGGACTTTATTGACTTTCCGACGGCCGTCAGCGTTTCCTCCTCGACGAGCTGGGAGCTTAAGACCAACAGCCTCGCAGGCTTTGCCGGCGTTAACAACAACTCCAACTTTGCCTTCCAGATCGTGGCGGAGTTCGAGAGCACCGCCACGGGCGCGGGCAACACGAACTACGTCGGCGCCGGCGGCAACTACGGCACCGGTGGCACAGTCCGTTTCGACATGGTGACCATCTCCGGCATGGCGATCCAGGCTGCGACGCCTCCGAGCATCACTTCGCAACCCGCAAGTCAAGCTGCGAGCCAGGGCGCGGCGGCAGGTTTCAGTGTGCTGGCCGCCGGCACGGCCCCGCTGGCCTACCAGTGGCGCTTCAACTCCTCGAATCTTTCCGGGGCAACCGCGAGCGTTTACGCGCGCAGCAATGTGCAGCCTGCAGACATGGGCAGCTACTCCGTGGTGGTGAGCAATAGCGCCGGCATCGCCACCAGTTCGAACGCTACCCTGGTCCTGGTGGTTCCCTCGCCGAGCTTGCTGATGCAATCGCCCGGGGTGCTCCAGTGGCAGGGCCTGAGCAACCTGCCTTACACCGTCCAGGCCAGGACGAACATTGAGCAGACCAACTGGCTCAACCTGGGGGCTGCCTCCGCGCCCGGGCCGACTGTCTCCTACACGAATCAGCCGGGCGTGGTCGCCGCGTCAAAAAACTCCTCGCCGATATGCGCCGCCTCTCCCGCCAAATCATGCGCGCCAAGTTTCCTGACACGGAACGACGCACCCCCCTGAATGAGAAAGTTTTGCGCCTTATCTAAGCGCCATTCGTGGCTGGGGTGGTGATTGAATAGCCGCGCGCCAGGACCTGCTCCGGGCCCAGCAGCCGCAGGCGGGCCTCGATCGCGTCAAGCCCGGTTCGCCGCCTTTCAATCTGTCGGCGCGCCTGCTCGCGCAGGCGGCGCTCGGCCAGGGCAAATGCTTCCCTCTTCTGGGCCAATAAAATAGCGGGCCGGACCCGCGCCAGCCGGTCGGAAAGATTCTGCCAGGCTGCGCTTTGCCGGCGGGCGGCTTGTTTCACGCAGCGCAGCAGGCTCGATTGCGCGTCGTCGAGCCGCTGCAGCCAGTCGTTCAGCCTGCGGCGCGGGTGGACTCGGGCCAGGCGCTGAGCGACTTGCGCGAGCTCGTAAAGCTTGTCCTCGACCTGTTGCCCGGCCAATTGCCGCAGCCGCTGGCCCGCCCCTGAGATGAACTGCGTGCTTGCGAATACCCCCTCGGTAATGATCTCCGCCGCCGCGCTCGGCGTGGCAGCCCGCACGTCGGCCACGAAATCGCTGATGGTGAAATCTATCTCGTGCCCGATCGCTGAAACCACCGGGATGGCGGAATTGAAAACGGCGCGCGCGACCGCCTCTTCGTTGAATGCCCACAGGTCCTCCAGGCTACCACCGCCGCGCGTGACCAGAATCAGGTCCACGGCGGATGACCTCCCATCTCCCGCGGATGGGGAGGCGCCATACTGATTGAGCAGCCGGATCGCGGCGGCGATTTCCTCCGCCGCGCCGTCTCCCTGGCCGCGGCAGGGGGCGAGGATGATTTCGAGCCCGGGATTGCGTCGTCCGATGACGTGGAGCACATCGCGGATGGCGGCGCCGGTGGGCGAAGTGACCAGGCCGATGCGTTGGGGGTAGCGGGGCAGGGGACGTTTCCGCTCCTGCGCGAACAATCCTTCGCCCTTGAGCTTCTGCTTGAGCTTTTCGAAGGCCGCCTGCAACGCCCCGATCCCTTGCAGTTCGACCTTTGTCACGCGCAACTGGTATTGGCCGCGCGGCTCATAAACGGTGACCTCTCCCTCCAGCGTGACCTTCCGCCCATCCAGGAGCAGCGCCCGGTCCACTTGCGACTCACCGCGAAAGAGCACGCAGCTCAACTGCGTGGCGGCATCCTTGAGCGTGAAGTAGATATGTCCGGAGCCCTGCACCCGCAGGTTGGTAATCTCGCCGGTGACCCAGACCTCGCCTACCTGCTTCTCCAGCAGCCGTTTGATCTGCCACGTCAATTCAGTGACGGACAGCACCTTGCGCAACTGTTCGGGCGGGAACAGCTCGCCGAAGTCCCATTGGGATTTAGCTGGCTTGGGCATCGTGTCACCCCGGAGGGGAGTCAATTTGACCCTTAAGCCGGTCGAGATAGGCAGGATGCTTCCGCCGAAGCGGCAACCCGTGCTGAGGAATCCCAATATGATTTCATCGGGAATCCCGGTCTGCGCGGATGGCCGCTGCCACGACTTTTCGGTCCAGTTTGACGGGTAACATCAGGAAGCCCCCTTTGGTCCGGACAGGTTGAAGGACTGGAACCTCCTTTTCCACAAGTTCCATCAGGCGAATGCTCCCGTCCCCCATCCGTTCGGCGGAAAAGGGCTTCCCTGGCGTAAACAGATCCTTGCAGGCCAATCGGCCGTTGTTGTCAGCGACGAGCTTCATAATGGGATGATCCCATTCCGGTCGTGAAAGTCAAGAGCCACCCGGCCTGCAGGTGGAACTCCCGACAGGGTCTCTCAGCCACTTCCTCGGAGGGCCTCGGACACGCGATGAATGCTCCTGGCGTGGCCGGTTGCCTCGTCAATCTCCACCACCGCCCCCTGTAACAACACCCGCCCTTTGGCGACCTCAAACTTCTGCGGCATGTTCGTAATGAACCGCTGGAGAACCGGCTCGATCTCGCGGCCGATCACGCTCTCGTGCGGGCCGGTGAATCCGCCATCACAGAGAAACGCCGTGCCGCCGGGGAAGATCTGCTCGTCGGCGGTCTGCACGTGTGTGTGGGTCCCAATGACAGCGCTGACCAGCCCATCGAGCATCCGCGCCATGGCGACCTTTTCCGACGTCGCCTCGGCATGGAAATCTACGAAGATGACCTTCGTGGTCCGGCGGAGGCGCGCGACTTCCTCGCGCGCGGCATGAAATGGATTCTCCAGTGCCGGCATGAAGGTGCGGCCCTGGAGGTTCAGGACAGCAACCGGTGGCAAGCCCGGGGCCTCGAAGAGGGTGCTGCCCTGGCCGGGTGTTCCTGCGGGGTAATTCAGCGGCCGGACGAACCGGCGCTCGCCCTCGAGCAATGCCATGACCTCCTTTTGATCCCAGAGATGGTCGCCGCACGTAATGATGTCCACCCCGGCCGCGAAGATTTCTGCCGCGGTATTGGGGGTAATCCCCGACCCCCCGGCTGAGTTCTCGCCATTGGCCACCACCACGCTCAGGCAATGTTCCTGGCGCAACCGTGGAATCAGTTCCTTGACGGCGCGCCGCCCCGGTTGCCCCACGATATCCCCGATAAAGAGCAGTTTCACGCCTCCACACTAACGCTCCCCCGCGCACGGGCAAGCCGTTTCGCCGACGCATCACCCGTCACGGATCAGGCATCGTTTTCCCGCCCATTGCCATCGCGCCGTTCTCTGATTATGCTCCCACCATGAACGCGTCCCCTGTCGGAACCGACAAAGAAGCCCAGCTTGCCCAGCGCATGGCCGCGCTGGGTGTGCGCGAGGCGGACATCGAAGAGACGTTTGTCCGCTCCGGCGGGCACGGCGGCCAGAACGTCAACAAGACATCCACCTGTGTCATGCTGCTCCATCGCCCGACCGGTTTGCAGGTGAAGTGCCAGGCGACCCGCCAGCAGGGGTTGAACCGATTCCTGGCGCGCCGGCTGTTGCTCGACAAGGTGGAGGAACTGCGCACTGGGCATGTGGCTTCTGAGCGCGCCCGCGTCGAGAAGATTCGCCGGCAGAAGCGCCGTCGCAGCCGCCGGGCCAAGCAACGGATGCTCGCCGACAAGGCCCATCACGCGGGCAAGAAGGATGCCCGCCGGCCTGTCACCAACGATTAGCCCGGCTCGTGCTTAAGTCGGCAGGGGCGCGCCCGGCTCCCGTGTTCTGAGGTCAACCGCTAAGGATCGGGTTCGTTGGCGGCATGCCCGGTGCTGGGGGCGTGATGGACTTGCCGCGAGAGGCCGAGTATCAGACCGGCGACAATGGTGAGGCTGCCCAGAAGCTGGCCCCAGTGGAGCTTCTCATGCAGCCACACAGCGGCAATGGCAACGCCGAAGACGGATTGCGCGAAGACGGTGAGCGCCGCCACATTGACGGGGCATTCGCGGATGACGATGAACCAGACGCTGTAACCGATGGCGGTGCAGATAATGGCAAGGCCGGCGAGCAGAAGCCAGGCCTGGAGCGGGAGGGTTTTTGCCGCGTGCAGAGTCTCCGGGCCGTCAATGAGCAGGTTGGCCGCCGTGGCGGCCAGGAGGGAGATGGTGAGCGTTTTCATGATGGCGGCGCGGGCGATGATGGGCTTCCCGATCACCGAGTAGGCCGCCTCGGCAACGAACGAGGAGATGAAAATCAGGCTTGGGATCAGGCCGGTCCATTGAAAGTCGCTGCGCCAGGCGCCGTTGAGGAGGGCGACGCCGCCGATGCCGAGGAGAAACCCGGCCATCCGCCGGGGGCCGATGCGTTCGCGCAGAAAGAGCGCCGCCGCGAGCGAGGTGATCAGCGGCTCGACGGCCATGAGCACGGCGGAATTGCCGGCGGTGCCGAGCTGGTTACCGTAAACTTGCAGGCGCTGGCCGAGGACGAACACGAACAGGCCCATGAGACAGGTCTTGAGGAGGTCGCGTCCCCGTGGCGCCGGGCCGCGGTAGCAGGGCCAGAGCGCCAGCAGGCAAAGGGCAGCCAGTCCAAAGCGCAGCGTCACGATGCCCCCGCTCAGAAGGTTTGGACCGATGATCTTGTAGGCTGAGTAAACCCCCGCCCAGAAGAAGTTCATGAGCAGCAGAATAATTAAATGTTTTGGCTTCATCGGCGTCGAATAGGGGTGAAACAGAATCCTGTTGCGCGGCAAGTAGCAAGCCTGGAATGGCGACAGCCTGGAATAGTGCCAAGATAGGCGTTTACTTGCGGGCAACCGGACGGGTAGTCTCTTTTGCTTCGATTGTAATGAAGAAACTTGTCATTCTGATAGTCCTTGTTGGGGCAGGAGCCGGCGGTTACTACGGGTGGAATCGCTGGCAGACGGTTAGCCGCGCTGCCACCGGGCCCAGCCGGCCTACGACGGCGACGGTGGAGCTGCGCGACATCAGCTTCGCCGTGAATGCCGCCGGGGAGATCGCTCCGGCCGAGCAGGTCTCGGTGCGCCCGGAAATCAACGGCATGCTCGAAAAGCTGCCGGTGGATGTCGGGGACCAGGTGAAGAAGGACTCGCTGCTGTTCAAGCTCGATGACAAACTCCTGCAGCAGCAACGCGCATCGAACCTGACCGATATCGAGAAGGCGAGGCTGAGCCTGGAGAAGGGGGAGCGGGATTTCAAGCGGGCGCACCAGTTGCTGGCGGACAAGCTGATTTCCCTGGAGGTTTACGACGATACCAAGACGGCCTTTGACCTGGCCAAGAACGCGCTGGAGCGCACCCAGCGCGACCTGGCATTGACGGACGAGCAGCTCACCAAGACGGTGGTGCGGGCGCCGTTTGACTGCACGATATTGACGCGACCCGTCTCCATGGGCCAGGCCGTGTCCGGCTCGGGTGGGTTTAACAGCGGGACCGAGGTGCTGACCATCGCCGACCTCAATTCGATGATCATCAACGCCCAGGTGAACCAGGCGGATGTGCCGCGGCTCAAGGCGGGCGAGGCGGTTGAAGTGACCGTGGAAGCGGTGGCGGGGCTGACGGTGACTGGCCTGGTGGAGCGCGTTTATCCCCAGGCCACGATCAAGAACAACATCAAGGGCTACCCGGCACGCATCGCGCTCAAGAACGTGGACCCGCGCATCCGCCCCGGCATGACGGCCAACGTGAAGATCCCCGTGGCGTCGGCGGCGAACGTGGCGTCGGTGCCGTTGTCTGCGGTGTTCACGGAGAAGGCATCCGAGGGCGGCCAGATGGAACGGTTTGTTTATGTGCAGCAGGGGGAGAGTTTTGAGAAGCGCAACGTGAAGGTAGGGGTATCAGACTTCTTCAATGCGGAGATTCAGGAGGGCCTGAAGGAAGGGGAGGTTGTCTCGCTGGAACTGCCCAAGGAGGAGCGCGACAAGAAGGGGCAGCAAGCGACCAAACAGCGCAAGGGCGGCGGCGAAGCCGGCAGCCCGGGCCCTCGCGCCGCGGGTCCGGCCAGCGGAACTCGTACCAACCCGGCCCCAGCCTCCAGCACTTCCGCCCCCGGCGCCGGTGCCAACCAAAAGGCATCCCCCAAAAGCGCCCCCAACCCGCCCGCGTCCCATCCCTCGCACTGACCCCGATCTGCATCACGCATCACGCCTCACGTTTCACTCCCTCATGCCCCTGGTCGAACTCCGCAACGTCAGCAAGATCTACCGCCTCGGCGAGGAGGAGATCCGGGCACTTGACGACGTCACCCTGGATATTGATGAGGGCGAACTCATCTCCATCATCGGCCCGTCGGGCAGTGGCAAGTCCACCCTGATGCACATCCTGGGGTGTCTCGACTCGCCGACCAAGGGGACGATCAAGCTCGACGGCGTCATGATTGAGAACGCCTCGTCGCGGCAGCTTGCATCCATTCGCAACCGGAAGATCGGGTTCGTGTTCCAGTTCTTCAATTTGCTGCCAAAGCTCAACGTGGTGCAGAACGTCGAGCTGCCGATGATCTACAGCGGCATCGGGGCCAAGGAGCGCCGCGAGCGGGCCCTGGAGGCGCTGAACCTGGTGGACCTGGTCAACCGGGCCAAGCATCGCCCCAGCCAGCTTTCGGGGGGACAGCAGCAGCGCGCGGCGATCGCGCGGGCGCTGGTCAACAACCCCCGCCTCGTTTTTGCGGACGAGCCGACCGGGAACCTCGACTCCCACACCGGCGAGGCCATCCTGCAACTCTTCCGCAAGCTCAGCGAGGAAGGCCGCACGATCGTGCTCGTTACCCACGACCCGGAAATCGCCGCGGTGACGCCGCGGCGCATCGAGATCCGCGACGGGAAGATTGCGACGCGGTTGGATGCGACGTTGGCGGGCCAGCAGGGGCGGACGGGTCCCCCGGGCGCGGTGGTCCCGGCCTGATCATGAGCGACCTTCGGCCCAAAGCCTCTCTGGATGCGCCACACCATGCGGGGGTGCAGCTTGGCATCACGGTTCTCGCCGGCATGCGCGAGATCTGGGCGCACAAGTTCCGCTCCCTCCTGACCATGCTGGGAATCATTCTCGGCGTCTCCAGCCTGGTGGCGATGTCGGCCCTGGTCTCGGGCATGGAGAAGGGCGCCAGGGAGGCGTTGGTCGCTATCGGCGGCCTGCAGAAGGTGCGGGTCGAGCCCCAGCCGCTGCCCGCTGAGCAGCGGCATCTCTCCGATCAGGCCGTCGGTATCACGGTCAATGACGTGCGCGCCCTGGAGCAAAGCGCGCCGCTGGTCAGCCGCCTCTCGCCCGAGATGCGCCTGTCGGCGGTGCTCTCAGCCAAGGGCAAAACGTTCCGGCCCTGGATTTGCAGCGGGGTGTGGCCGGTGGCGCTGGAGATGAGCGAGCACTCCATCGCGCATGGCCGCATGTTCAACGAGGTGGATGATGAGATGGCGCGCAGCGTTTGCGTGATCGGCACGGGCACGCGCGACGAGCTTTGGGGCGCGCCGGAGAAGGCGGGGCGGGAAATCATCCCGGTGGGCGAGACGATCTTCATCAACGGGCTGCCGTTCACTGTTATCGGGATGTTCGAGCATTACGAAAGCGAGCAGGAGCGCAAGGCCCGCGCGGCCGCGCAGGCCGCGCCGACCCCGGGCGCGGGAATAGCCCGCGATCGCGGGCATACCCATGGCAGCAGCGGGCGCCGGCGAGGCAACTTTGTCTTCTCCCTGAAGAACGCCACGGTCTATATGCCGTTGAATACCGCCTGGATGAAGTTCCGTTCCGGCATGCCCCAGGCCTCCCGCAGCCCGGGGGGCGCGGCCGGCACAGGGGATCAACGGCTCTCCACGCTGGAACTGAAGATCGGCGACGTGGCCAAGCTTTCCGAAGCCTTGCAACAGGTGCGCAATGTCCTCATGAGCACGCACAAGGGCATCGAGGATTTCAGCTTCCGCACGCAGGAGGATTGGGCGGAGCAGATCAACACCTTCATCCACAATGCCCGGCTGAGCGGCGGGCTCATCGCCGGCATCAGCCTCCTGGTCGGCGGGATCGGCATCATGAACATCATGCTGGCCAGCATCTCCGAGCGGGTGCGCGAGATCGGCATCCGCAAGTCCGTGGGGGCCTCGACCAGCGATGTGTTTGTCCAGATCCTGGTGGAGTCGGTGGTTATCGCCATCCTCGGCGGGTTGGCGGGCCTGGGCACCTCCTTCGCCCTGGTGGATCTGATCAGCTCATTCTCGCCAACTGAAAACGCGCCGATTGTGACCATCGGCGCGCTGGCCATCGCGTTTGGCTTCAGCGTGCTGGTAGGAGTCCTGGCAGGCATTTTCCCCGCCATCAAAGCCGCCCGGCTCAATCCCATACAGGCATTGAGATACGAATGACCCTCTCCAACACCATCTTCGTCGGCCTGAAGGAAGTGTGGTCGCACAAGTTCCGGTCGCTGCTCACGATGCTGGGAATTATTCTCGGCGTGGCGAGCCTGGTCGGGATGGCGGCAATCATCAAGGGGATGGAGAACGGGATGAAGGAGGCCATGGTCGCCATGGGCGGCGCCGACAAGGTTCTCCTTGAGCAACAGGAGGTTCCCGCGGAGCAGGAGCACCTTGCTGACCAGGCTCCGGGTCGCACCCTGGCCGACGCCCGCGCCTTGAGCGAAAGCGCCCCCCTCCTTCGCCTCGTGTCGCCGGAGATGGAGATTGACGATGTCATCCTGACGCGGGGAGAGAAGACCAGCGAACCCTCCGAGTGCGTTGGCGTCTCGCCGTCCGTGCTCGAGATGAACCTCCATACCCTCGAGCACGGCCGATTCTTCACCGACCTCGACGAGGAGCAGGCCAACGCCGTGTGCGTCATCGGCACCGACATCCGCGACGACCTGTTCGGTTCGCCGGAAAAGGCCGGCCGCGAGATTGTTCCCCTGGGCGAAGTGCTGTGCATCAACGGGCAGCCGTTCACCATCGTCGGCATGTTCGAGCGCTACGAGGGGGAGCAGGAGAAGAAAGAGAGGGAAGCGGCCCGCAAGAAAACGGCAGGGCCCCAGTCCGGCCCAGCCCGCTCGCGCGGTTGGGGACGTCACGGCAACTGGGCGTTTTCCCGCAAGAACCAGACCATCTACATGCCGCTCAACACCGCGTGGCTGCGATTCCGGGCTGCCGGCGGCACCGGCGGATTCCCGGACAACCGCCTGACCAGCATTGACATCAAAGTCGTGGGCCTCGAGCAGCTCGAGCCCGCCCTGCAGCAGGCGCGCAACATCCTCATGCTCACGCATCGCGGCATCGAGGATTTCGGCTTTCGCACGCAGGAGAACCAGCTGGAAAGCATTGACCAGCAGATTCGCAACGCCCGCATGAGCGGCGGGGTGATCGCCGCCATCAGCCTGATCGTGGGAGGCATCGGCATTATGAACATCATGCTGGCCAGCATCAACGAGCGCATCCGCGAGATCGGCATCTGCAAGGCTGTCGGCGCGACGGGCATATCCATCTTCATCCAGGTGCTCATCGAGAGCATGGTCATCGCGCTCCTTGGCGCCGCGCTGGGCGTGGTCGCCTCCTACGGCTTTGTGCGGGTGCTGGAGCAGATCAGCCCCACGGCCAACACGCCCGTCATCACCCCGGCCGCCATGCTCATCGCCGTTGCCTTCAGCGCCGCTGTCGGCATCGTTGCCGGCCTTTTCCCCGCCTTCAAGGCCGCGCGGTTGGACCCGATCCAGGCACTCCGCTACGAGTAGCGCCGACCCGGCCGATGCCCTCGGCAGGCTGCTATGACGGCTATTGATCGGGCGCTGAACCCATAAAAAGCAAGAGGCTCGGTGACAGACACCAAGGAGGTGGGGGTGGGAGAACCCCGCAGAGGAGAACGCACTGTCACCGAGCGTGATTACAATATTACAGACCAACCCCGGAGGGAGCAACACTTATTTTAATATATTTTTTGCCCTGGCTTGCCTGCAACTTGCAACTTGAAACCCGGGCCGCAACACCCGAAACTCGCGGCGTGCATTGGAAGAAAGTCACACTGGTAGGGGTCGGCTTGCTCGGCGGATCGCTGGGCCTGGCCCTTCGAAAGCGCCGGCTTGCGTCGGCGGTTGTGGGCTTTGTCCGCCGCGAGGCCAGCGTGGGGGAATGCGAGCAGGCCGGGGCCGTCAGTTTTGCCACCACCGATTTGCGGCGCGCGGTGGGCGCGATTGTCACCGACGTTGGCAGCGTCAAGGGCGGTGTGGTTCGGGAACTGACCTCGTCCCTGGCGAGGATCGGCGTTCATTTCGTGGGCAGCCACCCCATGGCGGGGTCGGAGCGGACCGGCGTAGCCGCCGCCCGGGCCGATCTGTTTGTGAATGCCGCCTGCGTTGTTACCCCCGCGCGCAATTCCAACAAGGCGGCCGTGCGCAAAGTGCAGCAGCTTTGGAAACGTTGTTACCCCCGCGCGCAATTCCAACAAGGCGGCCGTGCGCAAAGTGCAGCAGCTTTGGAAATCCGTCGGCTCGCGCGTCCTGCGGCTCACTCCCCGGGCCCACGACGAGCTGGTTAGCCGGTCGAGCCATCTGCCCCACGTGATCGCGGCAAACCTGGCGAGCCTGGTGCTGAGCCCGGGGCATCCGGAAGAGCAGGGGATGCTGTGCGCCAACGGATTCCGAGACACGACTCGCATTGCGTCCGGCTCGCCCGAGATGTGGCGCGACATAGCGGTAGCCAACCGGGTCAACCTGATGATCGCGCTGACCCGATTTGCGGATGGGTTGAGTGAGTTCCGGCGCGCGCTGCTCAGGCACGACGAACAGGCGATTCTCGACTTCTTCGAGCAGGCCAGACAAAGGCGCGATCGGTGGTCCGCCAATGCCGGGTCGCCGTCTCCCGAATGAGCCCGTCCCGGAGCTGAAAGCCGTGCCGATCCCCGATCTCATTGAAATAGTCCCGCTCGACCAGCCCGTGCGCGCGGAAATCGTTGTGCCAGGTTCCAAGAGCATTACGAACCGCGCCCTGGTCCTGGCTGCGCTGGCTGATGGTGAAACGATCATCGAGGGCGCGCTGTGGAGCGAAGACACCCAGATCATGGTGGAGTGCCTGGAGGAACTGGGTTTCACGGTGACCGTGCGGCCCGATCCCCGGGAGGCGTGCAATCGGACCATCACGGTGCTTGGCAAAGGCGGTCGGGTGCCTCCGGGTGGAACCGAAGGGCAGCCGCTGGAGCTTTTTGTCGGCAATGCCGGCACGGCCGCCCGTTTCCTGGCGGCGCTGGTCTGCCTCGGTGACGGCTTTTACTGGCTGCAAGGGGTGCCCCGGATGTGCCAGCGGCCGCAGGCGGCGCTGTTCCATGCGTTGAGGGAACTCGGTTACCGGGTTGAGGCCGCCGGCGATAGGTTGCCGGCGCTGATCCGCGGCGATGGGCCGCGAGCGGGGAAATGCCGGGTGAGCATTGACGATAGCTCCCAGTTTGCCTCGGCGCTTCTGCTTGGGGCGGGCGCAGGCGGGTGGCAGGTCGAGGTGTCCGGGGACAATGCGGAGGAGTCACCCTACGTGACCATGACGCGAAAGCTTATTGCAACGTTTCCCCGGAACGGCGGCCGGTTCCAGGTCGAGGCGGATGCCTCGACCGGCAGCTACTTCCAGGCGGCGGACTTTCTCCTATCCCGGTTTGACTCCCTGCGGCTTGGGAAGGATCAGGATGAACAATCGTCCGCGAGGGTGTCCCCGCCACCTTCGGCGGTGGCTCTTCGATCCGGTCCTGTTACCGACTGGCAGGTGGATGCGGCTTTTGCCCGCTTCCTGCCGCTGCCGGAAATCATCTCCCGCCGATCCGACTTGGGCGACAGCATTATGACGGCGGTTGTGCTGGCGCCGTTTTCGGGGCAGCCGATCCGATTCACGGACCTGGGCCGATTGCGCGTGCAGGAGTGCGAGCGCGTCGCGGCCCTGCGTGCCGAGTTGACGAGGTGCGGCGCCAGGGTTGTGGAGGACGGCGACACGCTGACGGTCTTTCCGTCGTCGCTCCACGGTGCGGAGATCGAGACCTACAACGACCATCGCATGGCCATGTGCTTCGCAATTCCGGGATTGATAGTTCCCGGGATAAGACTCAAGAATGCGTCGTGCGTGAAGAAGACGTTCCCGGGCTTCTTCCAGAAACTGGCGGCGCCGCCCCCTGGCGGGCTGGGCACCAGGATTCTGGATGGGGAGAGCCGGCGCGTGCTGAGCCACGACGAACTATTTGCCGAATGAACCCGTTGAACCGATTGTGAAGGACATGTTGCAGGCCCGTAAGAAAGCCCCGATTGTAATCGCCATTGACGGCACCAGCGCCAGCGGCAAGAGCACGAATTCCAAGCTGGTGGCCAAGGCGCTGAACTTTGTGCATGTGGACACCGGGGCCATGTACCGCACCCTCGCCTGGCATTGCCTGCGGCAGAACATTGATGTCCAGAACGTCAAGGCGGTCAGCGCTGCATGCCGGCGATGGAAGACATCGCTCGAATGCGCTGACGGCAGCGCCTATCTGGCGGTGGATGGATACTACCCGGCGAGCGAGATCCGGACGGCGGAAGTGAGCGCCGCGGTCTCGCACGTGGCCGCGGTGGCCAAGGTGCGCGAATGGATGAAGAAGACGCAGCGCGATTGTATCAAGTTCGGCAGCCTGGTCATGGAAGGGCGGGACATCGGCACCAACGTCTTCCCCGAAACCGATTTCAAGTACTACCAGCTGGAAGAGCGTTCGCGCCGACGTGCCGCCGATGGCATCGAGGAGAACCTGGCCGCCCGTGACCAGCGGGACAGCCAGCGCGCCGCCGCGCCGCTGATGGTTGCGCTGGGCGCCAGGGTCATCAACAACTCGCAGATGACCTCGGAGCAGACCAGTTCGATGATCCTGGCCGATATCCGGGAGCGGTTGGCGGAATTGGAAAAGATTGCGGGGAACAGGCAGAAGACTGGAATGGCCTGAGCCGTAACTATTCAACGGTGCTGAACGCTAAGGAATCGCAGATGCGCGAAGGGCGCGGACAAGCTGCCGCATCCGACGGCATGACCATACCCTACTTCATCGCCTGGTTCGGGTTCCGCGCGATCTACAAGTTCTACTTCCGCTGCCGGGTGTATAACGCGGAACGGGTGCCGGGCCGGGGCGGGGTGATCCTGGCGTCGAACCATGCCAGCTTCCTGGATCCTCCGCTGGTCGGCTCCGGGCTGCTTCGTGACATCAATTATCTGGGGCGGGAGAATCTCTTCCGGTTTCCCGTGATGGGGTGGGTTCTGCGCCACTGGCAGGTGGTGCCGGTGGATCGCGACGGCGGCGGGGCGGCCGGTCTGCGCGCCATCCTGGACCGGTTGCTGGCGGGCGGCGCCATCATTCTGTTCCCCGAGGGCACGCGAACACGGGATGGCAAACTGCAGCCGGCGCGTTCGGGCATCGGCCTCACCGTGATCAAGTCAACCGCTCCCGTGGTTCCCGTGCGGGTCTTTGGCACCTTCGAAGCCTATGGGCGGCATTTGGTGTTCCCGCGCCCCTACCGCGTGGCTGTGAAATACGGCCAGCCGATGTTCTTTACCCAACTTCCGGCTGAGGCAAAGACCTGTTCAAAAGCGCGCCTCAAGGAGATCTATCAGCAGATCGCCGATGAGCTGATGAGAGCCATTGGGCGCCTCGAGCCTTACAGCGACGTCTCCCGATTCCCCTGAACCCATAGCCTCACAGGTTGCGCATCACGCATCACGCATCAAACCTTCGGCTCCCATCCCCGCCGGTATGTCCGTCCAGCCAGAGCCTCGGCGGCTTTGTCGCCGGTGATCTTGCGGCTCTTCGGATCGAAATTCACGGTGTGGCCTGCGCGCAAGGCAATATTACCGAGGTGGCATAGGACGGTGCTCTTCTGGCCCTCTTCGATTTCAGCCCGGAGCGGTTTGCCCTCGCGGATGCCGTCCAGGAAATTGGCGAAGTGGACGGAGTCAAAACCGAAGAGCCCCTCGCGCTGGCTCTTGATCTCGCGCAAGACCTTGTTGTTGAGATCGTAGATGGTGCAGTTGTTGCCTGCGATCGCCATGCAGCCCTTTTCGCCGTAGAAGTTCACGCCCACAGTTGCGCCCTCAAATCCGCGCGGGGCGCAGCTCTGGCAATCCCAGGCAATGCCCTTGCTGCCGAAGTCGAAGGTGGCCCCGATGGTGTCCGGAGTCTCCCAGTCGTCCTGGTAGAAGTAGCGATTACCGCCGCAGGTGACGCGCCCCGGCAGATCAACCTTGAGGCCCCATCGGGCGAGATCCATCATGTGCACCCCGTTGTTGCCGATCTCGCCGGTGCCCCAGTTCCAGAACCAGTGCCAGTTGTAGTGGATGACATTGTCGCGGTAAGGCTGTTCGGGGGCGGGGCCCTGCCACAGGGAGTAATCCAGCCAGGCCGGAACCGGCGCCGGTTTGCCGTGGCCGATCGAAGTGCGGTGGGCCGTGTACCAGGTGCGGGCAAAGGGCACCGCTCCCAGCTCGCCAGCGTGCAGGGCCTCGATAGCCTCGATCACCCAGGGCCAGCTCCGCCGCTGGTTGCCCATCTGCACAACCCGCTTGTGCTTGCGCGCAGCCGCAACCATCATTTCGCTCTCGTGCAAATTGTGGCTGCCGGGCTTCTCCACATAAACATGCTTGCCCGCGGCGCAGGCGAGGATGGTCGCCGGCGCGTGCCAGTGATCAGGCATTGCGATCGAGACTGCGTCCAGGCCCGGATCCTCAAGCATCCGGCGAAGATCGGTCACTCCCTTGGGCTTGCGTTGCTGCTTCTTCGCGACGGCGGCGATGCCTTTCTCAACCGCGCGGCTGTCCACGTCGCAAATGTGGGTGATCTCGGCGTTGGGCAGGGCCAGGTAGCCGGCGATGTGCGCCATGCCGCGCGCGTTGCAGCCGATGATGCCGACCCGCACTTTTTCATTGGGGCTCTCAGCGGCGCTGAGTGAGCCGGTTCTGCCTAGCGCGGCCAGGCCGGCAGTCAGGACGGAGGTTTGCTTCAGAAAATCACGGCGACGTATTGCGTTATTCATGAGGCAATGCAACAGGTTCGCGCCGGCTATGGCAAGAAAACTCGGGCGACCGGAGCAACAGGGTGGGACGGGGTGCGGAGCGTTGAGCGTTCGAGCGCGCAAGCCTCAAACACGCTCCGACCCGCTGACGCTCCACGAACGCCCAATCCGTTGGCGCGCGAGCCCTCAAATCCCCAGGTTGGCCAGGGCGTTGCTGATGGTGTTAACGATCTGAACGAGGCGGGGA
>JAPLUA010000547.1 GCA_026397855.1 Verrucomicrobiota bacterium
AAGCTTATGGGGATCATCGCCCAGGTTGGCTGCGCGTTCGAGCAACGGCTCGATGACGCGGGCATCGGTCTGAAGGGAGACCACTGAGCGGCGGACATAGGGGGTGTTATTGGTCGGATCGCCGAACTTGGAATAGACGGCAAAGGTGCGGTTGCTGACCAGGCCGGGCTGGGTACCTTGCCACAAGAGATAGGCCCAATTCTGCCCGTTGCTATCGCGGACAACAGTGCCAACGGTATAGACAATGTCGCCGATGCCGCTCTGGGCGCGGACCACGCCAGCGGCGGCCAGGAACAGGACCACAGCCAGCACGGTGAGCGAGGTCTGGAAGAAGCCGGAAGCCCCCTGACGCAGTTGTCCACCCCTCAACGGAATGAATCGGGATGGCCGGGCGCAGACCTTGCTCTGCACGGCAAGATCAAGGGGAGCCGACACGCCTGACGTTTCCTGAATCGCCCGGCAGCCGGGCGTTGTGGAAGATGAGATTAGTATCTTCATGGTCATTATTCGATATTCCAGGACTTGTTGATATAGCTGACGTCCACGTCCTTGCCGATGGAAATGCAGAAGGGACAAGGGCCGATATTGGCCTCGAAATGCCCATGGCCGTTGAACCGCATGTCGTCGCCGTGCTTCACCCCAATCAGGGTGATGTCGCCCTCAATGCTGACAATGCAGAGGAGGGAGCCGGAAACTCCCAGGAACATCTTGCCTCCAAAGGTAGGGCCCTCGGCGAAGTAGAACGCTCCGGCGCCCACGCCGGCCGAAATCTCGAAGAGACAGGAGGCCGGGATGCCCAGGAGCGTTTCTGAAATCGGTATCCAGCCCTGCGCGTAACAGTATGCGCCGGTAAACGGCGGATTCCCCAGGACCTTGGCCACATCCGGATCAATCAGCATGAGTGGATCGAGCGAGCAGGTGCGGCCGAAAAAGACAGCGCCGGAGAAGTCGTAGCCGCTGAACTTGACGCCTCCTTTGAGGGCGATGTAATTCTCATATTTTCCGAAGGCCATGGCCGCAGCCAGATCGTGCAACTGGAAGGCCTCGAAGTTGAGTTCGCCCACCAGCTCCACTTGGCCGCCGAGATTGACGGGATACGGGGCGGTGCTATCGAAGGTGAACTTGGCCATCACATTCGCCTTCGCGTCGGTGCCGGCAAAGCTGAGCGGGATGCCGCTGGCGCCGATGGTCGCCTCGGTGGCCGGGGCATTGGTGCTGTAGCAGCCTGAGCTGCCATCGGAAGTCAACTCCTTGATCTCGAGGAAGGCGTCCAGTTCCATGTCGTTCGGAACCTTGAACTGGAAGTGGCCGTCTATGCGGAGCAGCTTCAGGGAATCGCCGACGATGTCAGCGTGGCCGTTGAGTTTGCCGGCTCCCATCACCTCGCTAACCTGGCCCAGGCATTGATTGATCGAATCATCCACCTCGGCCAGCGCCTGGCTGATGAGGTCGCGCATCATGCCGTTGATCTGCTGGAAACCGGAGTCAATGCCCTGTTTCATAGCCGCATCCAAATCGTAGAGGCGCTGGCGGAGAGCTGTCTGGATTCCCGACGCGGCCTCGGTGCCAAAGAACTGGTCCTCGACCTTCTGCCGGATGAAGTGCTTAATATCGGCAGCACTCACGCTTTGGAACGGATTATCCACGTTGTAATCGAATTGGCCGAAATACTGCGTCACGGAGAGGGATACCTGAACCGAGACGTTCGCAAGCTGGCTGCTGAAGGTATTGAGGGTGTTCTGGATTTCCTGCGTAAACTCTCCCGACTCGGCCAGCGCGGCATCCACCTGCAGCAGCGCATCCTGGGTCTGCTTCAGGGCATCGGCCACCTCGGTCAGGGCCGGCTCGATTTCCTGCAGGAGGTTGCTGACCGTCGGGCCAACTATGGCATCAATGAACTGCGGGGCGATCTCGCCAACGAGGGACTGGACCAGTTTAGGCACGACGGGCCGGCTACCATCATCCACCTTCGATATCAAGCCGACCACATTGGATCCGATAGGCTGGCCGTTGACGGTGTTGGTGATGGTGCCAATAACCGCCTGGATGGCGTTGGTAGCCTCGTCCACGTAGCCCCTGACCTGACCGATAAGACTGTTGGCGGAATCTACTCCGTCTCCGAGATTCTGTAGCGCCGTTAGCAGGGTGTGGGTGGCGGGGTGCGGGCCGCTGCCAACAAAGAAGTTCAGGGTGTTGGTCTGGACATTCTGCACGAAACGCAGTTTCTGGGTAATCGTCAGCCCGTTCCATTCGTTGGAAAGCTGGGTATAGAATTGGTCAATGACCGGGTCAACCGTCTTGGCGAACACGCCGTCCATGAGCTGCTGCATCTGGCTGTCGAGGAGCTGGTTCATCTTGTCCAAGCCGGAACTCAGGACGTCCTCGACCGGCTGGGCGGCGGCCTTGGCGATGGCAGCGCCGACACCAGTGGCTTCGTCAATGGCATTGAATGCCATATTGGCGATGCTGATGGTTGGCAGCCCGTCGTATTGGGCCCCGAAATCCAGCTCGGCGTGTTTGGGGTCCATGTATTTGACCTGATGCTGAACATTGACAATCAGCAGATCCTCCTGGACCTCCTGCCAAGACTTGAAGGTGCGCAGCGAACTGCTCCATGAGAGGGGGTAATCAAACTTCACGAACCCGAGCCAGACGCGTTGGGCGCGGGGATGATACTCCTGGTCACCCTGGTTGTCGCGATAGCTGCCGATATCGGTGACGGCGCTGCCTGGCCAGCCCAGGTTCTTGAAATCGAACAGGTTTGTCTCAAACGGGGTGCGGTTGTAGGGATCCAGCCAGCCGTGATTGCCGGTGGTCGTGCCCGCCCGCGGCCAACCGCCGGAGAGGCAGATGGGGGCGTTGCTGGCGGCGACGCCATTAGTGTGGCAACTCGTCTGGAGGTGGACCTGGAGGTCCTCGAAGAAAGGCACGTCGAGCTTGCCATACATATTGATCCAGCCGGCCGTAGCGGGCGGGGAGTTCGACCAGGTGTTGAAATACGCGTCCTCGACAGGTGTAAAGGTGTATGAAGTCTTGCTCGGGCCATCCATCGTAAACGAGTTAGGCACCTTGAGTCGGGAAGTCACCCCCGAAAGGTTGAAGGAGGGAGGAATCTGGTCGCCGTTGCTGAAGAAGCCCACCTCCCCGTAGAGCGGATCCTCGACATGGGAAGCGTGGGCCTTCACGCCCAGAACGAGGTAGCCGTTAGCTGTCGGATCGCACTGGTTGTCGGTCTTGAACTGGAGCGACAGGGTCTTGAAATCGGCCAGCCAATAGGTCATCAACTTGTAGCCGGAGCGCCCAGGCACGAGAATGTCATATTGTCAAAGCCCTGGACGAATCCGGCGGGGGCCGGCAGGTTGATGGCGCCGTCTGTCACGGATTCCCTGTTCTGGCTGTCGCGATAGGACAGGCCGTAGCTGGTGAAGGTGAAGGCATAGCCCCAGAGCGTCAGGTTGGTGGGAAAGGTTCCCGGGACCGCCTCGTGAATGCCGGTGACCCCGGAGTAGCGAACATAATACTTGGAGCGATAGTCCAGCCTCCACGGGATGCCTGTCAGGCCGGCGATGGTGCTGACGGCACCGTGAATGTTGTCGGCCACTGCCCGGAAGTTGAGGCCGCCATAATCGGCAAGGCCCGCGCTGTAACCGGCGGAAAGAGGACGCTCAATCACCCCCACATTGGATGCCAGAAAGCCGGAGTAAAGGATGGTCGTCGGGCCCTGCTCATCGGCCAGGCTGTTTTGATCCCCTCGAATGAAGTTGCCCGGCATGTGGAAGGCCGCGTCGGTGAACGCTTTGGCCGTCTGGGCGTAATCGTGCGCGTTGGTGATGTAACCCCACTGGAGATTGAAGGTGCCCATGGTTCCCAGCGCCACAAGGCCGCCGTCCCGCGTGAAGGCGAACTGGTTATTGGTGATGGTAATGACCGGGGTCGCCATGCCGGCTCCACCCCCGCCGCAGTCGGGGCAATCGCGGGTAAAAGAGACACCCACCTTGGAAGCGCCGCCGAGGTAACTGGAGCTGGGGGTAATCAGGTCATCCTGAACCCTCATCTTGCCGATGTCGGCCCACTTCACTGTGACGTCGTATGGGAAGTGCGTGCGGAAGATGCCCGGGCCAAAGGAGAATTCCGTGGTGACCAGCGCATTGGAGCTGGAGTCGGGGAGCGCCGTAGGTGACGTGGTAACGCCACTGAGCGCGAGCCAGTATTTATCGTTAGATCGTTTGTCACCCATCGCTGGTGGGTCCACCAGCAGGTTGGAGACGGCCTGCAGGGTGGTGTAATTGGCGTCGCTGACGAAGATGCCCTGGACACCAACTGAGGGCAGGTCGAATTTCCCGGTGCTGATGTGCCAGATAATACGGTCGGTCACCAACCAGGCTGGCTTGGATTCCTCAGCCGCATAGATGGAGGAGCCAGGGAGATAGATCAAGTCGCTGGACGGCACCAAGGATCCGTTCAAGCTTGTGCTTCCAAAAGGAACATACGGGGTGAGCACCTGGCTGCTGATGTCGCTTAAACGGTAGCCCAAACCACCTGGAAGGGTAGCCGTGACCGTGCTGCTGGCGCCAGCCGGAGACAGGGTGACCGCCCCCCGCTGGAAACCGACCTTGGCCGTGCTATCGGTATCGGGGGATGGCCCGATCAGCGTGACGCTGCCCGCGGTGACAAAGGCATCCCCGGCAGCATTCAGGTTCACACTGAGCGCTCCGGCCCCCGCGTAAGTGTGGTCGGATTTGCTCGTCACATAGCCACTGGCCCCGTTGAGCGTGGTTGGAATCACGGCGCCGACCGGGAGATTGACCGGTGGGACCGGGATGCCCAGGCCCGTGAGGGTGGTGGGGATGGTCCCGAAGTAGAGCTTCCCGTCGAAGTGCATCAGCTCGTTGGTGGTTGTGCCCTGGCTGTTGGCCGCGATCACCTGGCCCGTAACGGGGCTGTTGGTGTGCGACAGGGAGACGGTCAGGTAGTAGGTCTTGGTGACCGAATCGAGCTGGCCCGCAGGCTGGATATCCAGCGTGTGCGAGGCAGTCATATAGGAGGGGAAATCTTCGAGGTAGAGGTAAGGAAAGATATAAACTACAAGGGGGACGTAGTTGGTGACTGAATCATAGAATGTCTGGCTGCTGTTGGCTAGCGGGACGATGGTCCCGGCCGAGTTACGCAACGTGTAATTGAAAACAACGGGGATGTTGGTAGCCGCCGTTGCGCCCAGCCAACCATCCCAACGGCGGATTTCGTAACCGGCGTCCACCTGGAAGGTATTCTGGCCCGGAATGGTTTGGACCGCGTAAGTGCGGGACCAGTCGGCATTTGTGAAATTCAAAAGCACATTATAGGCCGTGTCAGCGCTGACGGTGTTGGTGAAGTGGTAGTAAGTCGCCGGAGCCGTCGTGAGGGTCTGCGCCAGCACGCCGTTGGTCAACATGCGGCACTCCAGGTAATACTGGCTGAACTGGCTCATCAAG
>JAPLUA010000236.1 GCA_026397855.1 Verrucomicrobiota bacterium
GGGTCGGGGACGGGCTGGTGGGGCTTTCGCATGACCACGCCCCCGATGCTCACGCGGCCCGCCAGAATCCATTGCTTGGCGCGGCTCTTCGGGGTATCGGGATGCTTCCGGAGCAGCCAATCCAGCAAGGGGCGGGCATCCGTTTTGCTCAGAGGGCCGATCAACCGGTGTCCCCTTTCGGTTCCCCCGCCCTCGACCGGGAGCCTTCCGTCATCCGCCGCGACAGTCACAGGTTCACTTCAAGTCTGATTTCCGGTTGCGTAACCGTGACAAGGTGGAGCGGGTAGCCATTTCCCGGCGGCGCTGATCCGAGAGTTGATCGGTGCGGAGTTGACGATCACTCAGCTCTCCCGGTTTAGTCGTGGACTTCTTGGATCTCGGCGGACGATATGGCATTGGTGCAATATCGCATTGAGGCGGGGCATAAGCGAGCAAGAACCTTTACATTCGCACGGCGCGGAGGAGCGCCGACATTCTTTTCGGCCGGTTCAGAGTGGCCGCGCATGGGCAACCTGGGAACACGCCGACAAGAATGTCAGCGCCCCCCCCCAACACCTCGCGAAGGCGTCCCGCACGGGAACCCGGCCCGGTCCGCAGGCAGCGGCCGCTCAGGCGGCGCACCGGGCGGTGAGCTGCACGACCTGTTTCTCCAAATCACGCAGGCGATGCAGCAGTTGCGGCAACTGCTGCATCGCGATCATCTGGCGTTTGGCCTGCCGGTCTGGAGCGGCCGGGGTGCCGAGCACACGGCCTCCGTCGGGAATGTCACGCATCACGCCCGACTTTGCGCCAATCACGGCCTGGTTGCCGACCCGCAAATGGTCCGCAATCCCGGATTGCGAGGCTACCACGACGTAATCCCCCAGGTGGGTGCTGCCGGCAACACCGACCTGCCCCATGATCAAACAGTGCCGGCCCATGACCACGTTGTGAGCCACATGGACGAGATTGTCAATCTTCGTGCCCGCTCCGATGACAGTGGAGCCGAGCGTGCCGCGGTCAATGGCGGTATTGGAGCCAATCTCGACATCGTCGTGGACAACCACGTTGCCGAGTTGAAGCACTTTCCGGTGTCGCCCATCATCGAGCACGTAGCCGAAGCCGTCCGAGCCGATAACGGTACCGGCGTGGATGGTAACGCGATGGCCGAGCTGCGTCTGCCGGTACAGGGTGACATTCGGGAACAGGCAAACATCGTCGCCAAGCTGGCAGTCCTCCCGCAGGTCGTTGCCGCCCATGAGGACCGAGCGCGCCCCCAGCCGCACCCTCGCCCCCAGCACACAATGGGGCCCGATGTGGGCCGTCGGATCAATGCGCGCCGAGCCGGCAATGACCGCGCTCGGATGAATCCCGCAGGGGTGTTCCTCGGGCGGAAAGAAGACCGGCAACACCCTGGCCAGAGCCACCCGGGTGTTCAGAACGCGAATGAGAACCTTGCTGGCCGAGACAAAAGGTCCGTCCACAAGAATGGCGGCGGCCTGGCTTTGTTCGGCCGCGGCGAAGTAAGTGGCATTCTCGGCGAAGGTCAGTTCACCAGCTCGCGCGCGGTCGGCTGGCGCAAGACCGATGAGTTGGACGGAGCTGTCGCCAGTGATTTCGCCCTGAAGGGTTTCGGCAATTTGAGCTGCAGTGAAGTGCATAGACGGTTTAGTTGGCAGTATGAGTTCTTTTCCCGTTCGCGTGCGGCATTCACCGCTGCCCGAATTAGCTGGAATCCTTCCTCGTGCCCGCAGGGCTTCGCGAGCGGCAGGAATTCTGGAAGCGCGCCATAGCTGGATCCTTCATGCCTGGTAAGGCTGAAACATTCTGGCGAGCAGGATCACCTCGGGATGCGCGGCCGCCAGTTTGGGCAGGATGAGTCGGATGCGCGAGCGGTGGGCGGCCAGCATATCTCGCAGCGGTCGCAGGTCGTCCACCTGGTCCCACTGAAGTTTCTTCAGGTCCAGCACCAGGCGGCTTTTGCTCCGCGCCAAAGAATCGCGGATTCGCTGTCCCAGCCCCTCGGCTTCCGTTCGTGACAGCCGCCCTTCCAGTCGCAGCCACACTTGCTGCTTGGCGTGCTGCAACTCGACCTGAATGGAGAGATTGGGGAGCGCGGTCTTGCGATGGAGTTCCTCCCACAGATCAAATCCGGCCCAGCGCTTGGCCGGCATCCGATACATCGTCCGAGTCAGTTTGGGATGCTGGAAGAGATCCAGCTTCAACGTCAAGCCGGTCCACAGCGCCGCGCCGCCGCCCAGCACGGATCGGAGCCGCTCTCGAAGCGTGGGCGAACCCAGTTCCGCGTGGAGGCGCTGCTCCAAATCACCAATTCCCTGTCGCACGGCTCGGTTGGGGCCGAGCAGCCTCCCCGCGAGAAACGCCGGGTACGCCACCCGCAGTTCCCGGGCGTAAAACTCGGCCTTGCGGCGCAGCCACGGGTTGGGGGAGTGCTTGAGTTTCTGGTACCCGAGCAGCCGCGCCTCCAGCGTGCGGAAGATGCTGGGCCCGAGCCGCTGGAAGTCCTCGCTGAAACACCAGCTTTGCAGCTCCTCGATCCTCGCCGGAGAAAGCGTCGGGTGTTTGACCATCGTGGCAAACCCGTCGCCCCGCCGGTAATAGAGGGCGGTGTCTTTGGCGTACACCTCCTGCAGCCGGTTCTCCTTCATGACCCGCTCGTAAAACGGCGTGCCGGGAACCGGGCCGTAGATCAGGAACTGGGCCAGCGCCGGCTTGAGCTTCATCAGCCCGTCCAGCTCCTGCGCCACCACCTCCGGGGTCTGGTAATCAAAGCCGACGATCATCGAGGTCAGGATGGTGATGCCGTGCGCGCGAAACTCCGTGATGATGTCCTCGATCGGCCGGCCCTGCTGCTTGGCGTAACCGGAGCGCGTCCCCTCGTAGCCGATCCAGAAGCCGTCAATCCCCATCTCGAGGATCTCCTCGACCGTGTATTGGCTGAGGGCCTTGACGCTGGAGAAGGCGAAGATGGACAGCGTCCTTCGGCCCTTCTTGACACAGTCGCGGAACTCCATCGCCCGCTTCCTGTTGAGCAGGAAATCCTCGTCAATGACGAGCAGGACCAGGTCCGGGTTCAGGTCCAGGTAACGCTCGGCGACGGCGTAGATGTCCTTGCCCTCGGGCAGCAGCCGGATGTGTTTGCGGGAGAAGAAGTGCGAGGTGCAGCAGAAGTCGCAGCCGTTCGGGCAGCCCAGCCCCGCGAAGATCTGGCCCGTGGCCGAGACCTTCCAGCCAAATATCTTCAGCCAGCTTACCAGCAGCGGCTGCTTGTAAGGCATCGGCCGCTCGGGCTCCCCCAGCAGCCGGCGAAAGAACCCCACGCCCTCCTCGCGGCAGAAATAATCGCCGTAGGGCTTGAGCTCCTCGTCCTTGAGCACCGTCCCGTAGCCGCCCAGGACAAGTTTGCTGTTCGGGGCGTGCTTGCGGATCAGCGCCACGGTCGCCTTCATCTTGTGCATGACCGCCAGCAGGAAGGAGACGCCCACGTAATCGTAGCCCTTCTTGAGCTCGCGGATCAGCTCCCTCTCCGAGGGGTATTGCAGCACGACGGTCGGCGTGTCGAGATTCTCGGCGATGTATTCGAGGGAATAATGGATGTTGACCGTGCGCGGGCTGAAAAGGCCCTGGGCGCGGGTTACCTGGCCATAAAGAAGTTCGTAGCCGACCGACGGGGCATCGCCATGCTTCGGACCGAGCGGGCGGCAGACACTGGTTAATAGGACTTTCTTGCTCATCAAGAACTAGGCTCCGTCATTCATTCTCTATAATAGTTCGATGAATCGGGCTTCCGGTCAAGCTAATCGGCTCTGATTACGTCCTGGGCGGGCCGGGATGGATTCAAGAAATCGTAGCCGCCAACGTCAGTTGGCGCTGATCTGTGCGATGAAGGAATAGTGCGCCAACTGACGTTGGCGGCTACGACGCCGGGCCGTTACCCTCCTGGTTGCCCCCGGGGAAAAAGTCGGCCTGCTGGGCCGCAACGGCTCCGGCAAGACCAGCCTGCTGCGCATCCTGGCCGGCCACCAAAGCGCCGACGCCGGGGAAGTGGCGCGGCGGCGCGGCTTGCGCATCGGCTACCTGCCACAGGAGTTCGAGCTGGATGGCAGCCTCACCGTGCGGCAGAACATCGAGGCGGGCGCGGCGGACCTGATGGAATGGCTGCGTCGCTATGAGGCCGGACACGGCACCGACGCCGAGATGGCGGTGCTGCTCAACCACATAGACAGCGCAGACGGCTGGAAGCTCCAGACCCGCATCAACGCGACCGCCTCCGCCCTGGCCGCTCCGCCGCTCGACACGCTCGTCGGGCCGCTGTCCGGCGGCGAAAAACGCCGCGTGGCCCTCTGCCGCGCTCTGGCCGCCCAGCCCGATCTCCTCCTCCTGGACGAGCCCACCAACCACCTCGACGCCGAATCCATCCTCTGGCTGGAGGACTTCCTGCGCGAGTTCCCCGGTGCCGTCATCTTTGTCACGCATGACCGCTATTTCCTGGACGTGATCGCCACGCGGATCATTGAGCTGGCCGATGGCCGGTGCTTTTCGCATCCGGGGAATTACACCGCCTACCTGGAAGCCAAGGCGATCCGGCAACAAATCGCCGAGCAGGCCGAACGGCGTCGGCAGCGGTTCCTGCGCGAGGAACTGGACTGGGTCCGCGCAGGCGTCCGGGCGCAGCGATCCAAGCCCCGGCATCGCCTCGAGTCCTTCTACCAGGTCAAGGGCCTTGAAGCGCCGCCCGAGGAGCGCGAGATGGACCTCCTCATCCCGCCGCCCCCGGCGCTGGGAAACCACGCCATCCAATTGGTTAACGCCGGTGCCCAGGTCGGCGAAGGCGACCGCCAGCGCTGGCTCTTCCGCGGGCTCACCCTCACGCTAAAGCCGGGCCAATGCACCGGCATCGTCGGCCGCAACGGCGCCGGCAAGACCACCCTCCTGCGCATCTGCCTCGGCGAACGCCCCCTCGACGAAGGCACCGTCAAGATCGGTGCCCGCGTGATCTTCAACTACATTGACCAGGCCCGCATGCAGCTCCAGGGCACCGGCACCGTGCTGGAGGAGATCGCGAATGGGAACGAAACCGTCCTCTTCGGCGAGCAACGCCTCAGCGCCCGCTCCTACCTGCGCCGCTTTCTGTTCTCGGACGAGCGTGTGAACGAGCCCGTGGCACAGCTCTCCGGCGGGGAGCGCGCCCGGCTCATGCTCGCCAAAGTCCTCCGCCGCGGCGGCAACGTCCTCGTGCTGGACGAACCGACCAACGACCTCGATCTGCCAAGCCTCCGCATGTTGGAGGAGGCGCTCGCGGACTTCGATGGCACCGTCCTGGTCGTCAGCCACGACCGCTATTTCCTGGACCGCATCTGCGACCAGGTCGTGGCATTCGAGGAGGGCAACCTGGTGGCCCAGACGGGCAACTACTCGTATTACCTCGAAAAGAAGAACGAGCGCGACGCCCGCCGCCAGGCGGCATGGGGGAACCTCACCAGGACCGCCGCCCGCAAGCCGGAGCCCGACAGCACCCCCAAACCCGCCCGCCCACGCAAACTAAGCTTCAAGGAGCAGCGCGAGCTGGCGGGAATGGAAGCCGCCATCCTCGCTGCCGAAACCCGCGTCCACGAACTGGAGATCACCCTGAACGACCCGGAATTCCACGCCACCCGCTCCCGGGACGCCCACGGGCTGATCGAGGATCTGGATGCCGCCAAGGCCGAGGTGACTCGTTTATACGGGCGCTGGGAAGAACTGGCGGCGATTTGAAATCCGAAACCCGAAAGCCGAAGGAAGGCCGAAGACCGAAATCCGAACCAGAACATCCGTCGGCGGACTGCTGACAATCCTGATGAAACCCCAGACCACAGAACGGCCGGTGCGCGTCGGCCTGATCTCGCTCGGATGCGCAAAGAACCTCGTGGACGCCGAGGTCATGGTTGGCACGCTCCTGCGGGACGGAGTCGAGATCACCAATGACGCCGCCCAGGCGGATGTGGTGATTGTGAACACCTGCTCGTTCATTGACTCGGCCCAGGAAGAAAGCGTGGACACCATCCTCGAATCCGAAGAGGTCCGCAATGCCAGCAACCGGGGCCAGGGCCTGATCGTATCCGGCTGCCTGCCCCAGCGTTTCCGGGATGAACTGCCCAAACTGCTGCCTGAGGTGGATGCGTTTATCGGCATTGACCAGGTCACCCGGATCACAGATATCGTTAAAGAAGCGCTCGCCCGGCGTTCAGAGAGACTCAAGGCCAGCCGCAAGCCTTCAGATAAGAAGGGTCGGGCCGAGGTCGTGGAGCGTTTGGCACGGCTCGAAGCAGGACAGGCCACCTCCCCGTCAGCCAAAGGTGAACCCTTGCGCAGCACAGAAAAGTCCGGCCAGACGAAAACCGTCGTCACCCCCGGCACGCATCACGCATCACGCATCACGACGCATCACCCCCCACCCCCCGCCCCCCTCATCGAAGTCAGCCTGCGCCCGCGTTATATCCCCGACTACGCGACGCCCCGCTTCCGCCTCACGCCGCGTCATTTCGCTTACGTCAAGATCGCCGAGGGCTGCAACCACCCGTGCAGCTTCTGCATCATTCCCCGCATGCGCGGCTCGCACCGCAGCCGACAGCAGGCTGATATCGTGGCCGAGGCCCGGGCGCTGATCGCGGACGGGGTGAGGGAGCTGAATCTTATCTCCCAGGACTCGACTTATTACGGGCTAGACCTCCGCCCGAACCGCAGCCAGGCGATTTCAGCCCCCGGCAGGTTTAGCGCGGCGGTCAAATCGCTCCCGGCGGAAACCCCCACAATTTGCACGCTGCTGCGCGAGCTGAACGCATTGCCAGGGAATTTCTGGATCCGCCTCCTCTAC
>JAPLUA010000280.1 GCA_026397855.1 Verrucomicrobiota bacterium
GGGCGCATCAGACAAGTCCGACATGTCCGACAGGTCTGACGGACGCCCGGAGAAAGCTCCATAACTCGGGGCGCCGGAAACTTACTTGCCGAAAAGCAGCTTCAGCGTGAGGACCAGAACCACCGATATAAATACGGGCCGAATAAACTTCGTTCCCCGGGTGATGACCATTCTCGCACCAAGCTTTGCTCCCAGGACTTGGCCGACCCCCATAACCAGGCCAGCAGCGAAGCAAACGTTGCCACCGAGCAGAAAGAAGCCCAGCGAGCTGACATTGCTCGCAAAGTTCATCACCTTGGAGTAGCCGGTCGCCCGCGTCATGTTGAAGCCGAGCCCGAGCATGAATGCCATGGCCCAGAAAGTGCCGGTGCCCGGGCCGAAGAAGCCATCATAGAAGCCAATCAGCAGGCCGAAGCTCAGATCGAACGCGCCCCGGGTCATGCGGGGGTGCAGATCCTCGGCTCCCAGCCCCGGCTTCAGCAGCATGTAGAGCGCGACCCCGATGAGCAGGATGGGAATGGCGCGCCTGAGGAATGAAGGATCAACCTGCTGCACAGCCAGCGCTCCCAGGGCTGCGCCCACCAGCGAGAGCAGAAACCCGCGCGTGCAATCCCTGAGCGGGACAGTCCCGGCCTCCGCATAATGCCAGGCCGCGCTGGCCGAGCCAAAGGTTGCCTGGAGTTTGTTGGTGCCCAGGGCGTGGCGGGGATCCAGGCCGAAGCTCAGCAGCACCGGCAGGGTGATCAGACCGCCGCCGCCGGCGATGGAGTCCACGAAACCGGCAATCAATCCGGCCAGGAACAGGAACGGCAGTTGCCACAGGTTGAACATCACCCACAGCCTACCTGGGACCGGGAATAATATGAAGACCCGGCTTTGGCCGGGAAGTTTCAACCCGGGCGCCGAGAATACTTCCCACCGCCGCAATTCTTGCTACCGTGCGACCCAGCGCGATGGACTTCTTCGACCGCCAGGAACATGCCCGGCGCCAGACCCGCCTGCTGCTCGCCTATTTTGCGGCGGCAGCGGTCGTGATCGTCGTTGTGGGCTACTTCATCTTCGCCGGCCTCGTCCTGCCTTTCATGAAGCCGCTGCCGCATGGGCCGCGAATCCACAATGTCATCCTCGCGATCGGCTGGCTGGCAGGCGAGATGCTGCTGCATCCACTGTATTACTTGAAATGGACCTGGGACCCGCGCCTCTTCACCGGTTTTGCCGCGGGCAGCGCCTTGATTATCATCCTGGGCAGCCTTTACAAGATGCGACAACTCTCGGCCGGCGGGCCAGCGGTGGCGGAGCTGCTCGGCGGCCGGCGAGTTGAGACCGATCCCGTGGAGCCTGATGAGCAGGAGTTGCGCAACGTCGTTGAGGAGATGGCCATCGCCTCCGGCTCGCCGGTTCCGGAGACTTACGTGCTGGATAACGAACGAGGCATCAACGCCTTCGCCGCCGGGCATACGCGGAGCGATGTGGCCATCGGCGTCACGCGCGGATGCCTGAAGCTGCTGAGCCGCGATGAACTGCAGGCCGTGATCGCGCATGAGTTCAGCCACATCCTGAGCGGCGACACCCGGCTCAACATGCTCCTCATGGGCATCGCCCACGGAGTTCTCTGGCCCGTGATTCTCGGCCGCGTCCTCGTGCGCGGCTCAAACCGGCCCGCCGAGCCCGGCGAATTCTTCCTCGATGATGACGCTTCCGTGCTGAGAACCCCGTTTATCCTCGCCGGGTATATCCTGATTGCGGTTGGCTCCATTGGCCTGCCATTCGTGCGGCTCATCAAGAGTGCCATCTGCCGCGAACGGGAATGGCTGGCGGACGCGGCCGCCGTACAATTCACGCGCTATCCGGAAAGCGTCGCGGGGGCGCTCAAAAGGGTCGGGGGACTGCTCAAGCAAGGCCGGCTCGACACGCCGCACGCCGAAACCGCCAGCCACCTCTATTTCGCCAACTCATCCTTCGCCCCGTGGTTCGGATTCCTATCCACCCACCCGCCGCTGGCCAGCCGCATTCGAGCGATTGATCCGGCCTTCGACGGTCAATTTGCCAAGGTCATCTCTCTGCGGCCATCGCGGTCTGAAAGGGAGCAGAGGTATGAGCAGGCAGTTGGACATGTTCTGGCCGTCGAACAGGCAGAGCCGGACCTGATCCTTCAGGCCACGGGCAGCCTCGCGACCGAACACGTTCGCCGGGCGGCGGTCCTGCGGTTGGGCTTGGGGGAGGCAGTTTCCACCGCCGCGCATTCGCCGGACGGCGCGAGGGCCATTGTTTACTCGCTGCTGCTCAGCAACGAGGAAGCCACACGCTCCGGGCAGCTTGAACTGCTCGCACAGAAGCTGGATGCCGGCGCCTGCGAGCAGGTGAGAAGTTTGCTCCCAGAGATTCAGAGCCTGGGCCGGGAAGTCAAGCTGCCCCTGATTGACCTCGCGCTCCCGGCTTTGCGCCACCTGGAGCCGGATGATTACCGCCGGTTCACCCGGCTCGTGCAGGAACTCATCGAGTATGACAGCGCGATTGACCTGTTCGAATACACCTTGCAGAAGATCCTCTGCCGGCACTTGAAACCCTATTATGAGCCGGTGCCCCGGGTGTCCCGTCCCCGCACATCCCTCCAATCTCTCCTGCCTGAATGCTCGGTCCTGCTCTCGGCGCTGGCCCACATCGGACAGGAAGAGGAAGCTGCGATATCGGCCGCCTTCCAGCGCGGGGCGAGCTTCCTGGCGGTTCCGGAGGGCGCCACCCAACTCCTCACAGGCGAAGCCCGCAGCCTGGCGCACGTGAACTCAGCCCTTGATCGCCTCGCGGAAACCGTCCCCAGCGTGAGAAGAAACATCCTGCTCGCCTGCGCCCAGGCGGCTGCCACCGACGGGAAGGTTCTCTGCCGCGAGGCCGAACTGCTCCGCGCTATTGCCGAGGCGCTGGATTGTCCGGTGCCCCCCTTTGTCAAAGCGCTGGAAGGCGAGGCCGAATCTCCGTGACCCCCGACTCCGCAGCAGCCTCAAACCGCCCGAGGGGCCCCAGGCACGCCCGCTGCCGGCATATTCGTGTGTAAATGCCGTTGCATGCCCCCGCAACTCAATGATAAGCATAAGGCTGAATCGAAAAGCCCTATGAGCGATAAGCATGATAATACACTGACGCGACGCCAGTTCCTGACACGAGGGACAATGGCGGCAAGCGCGGTGGCGCTGCCGTATTA
>JAPLUA010000497.1 GCA_026397855.1 Verrucomicrobiota bacterium
GCTGACCCCCGATGGAAGCGTCCAGCGCACCGTCTTCGGCGACCAGACCGAGATCCTCGCCAACTTTAGCCCGGGCGATTTCCGGGATGGTGACACCGTCCTTGTCCGCAATAGCGTTCTCGTCAAAAGGCCGGCCTTCGGGAAACGACGGGTCTATGTGGCGCAATAAACCGAGCACTGCACGCGCCGGATTGAAGAGAAATCATCCCAGGCATTGACGCTGCGCCCTGCAGAGCGCACACTAGGAATACCAAACGGAATACCAAACTCGCATACAATGGGCGCACAATGGAAACAATCCGGGCGCGAAGCCAACGCGCAGAAGAAAGGCCAGATGACGGCCAAGCTGGTCCGCGAAATCATGGTCGCGGCCAAACTCGGCGGTCCGGACCCTGATCTGAACGCGCGCCTTGCCGCCGCCGTCGAGAAGGCGCGCAAAGCCTCCTGCTATAAGGACACGATCGAGCGCGCGATCAAAAAGGGGTCGGGCCAGACCGATGAGAAGGTGAATTTTGAACTGGTCGCTTACGAGGGGTTTGCGCCGCACAAAGTGCCGGTGGTGGTCGAGTGTCTGACCGACAGCCGGAACCGCACCGCGCCGGAAACGGAAGGGGATGCTATTGAAGCCGGCGCCCAGGAGATCGAGGCGCTCGAGCCCGAAGAAATCCCGGAGGGGCAGAAGGGGGCGCGCTTCCTGACCGAGATCAAGGAGCTTGACCACGTCTCCAAAGCCCTCAAGGCCGCGGGCTGGAAAATCATCTCGGCGGAAATCCGTTACCTCGCCAAGAACTTCACCGAACTCAGCGACGCCGCCCGGAAAGAGGTGACCGACTTTCTCAACACGCTCGATGACCACGATGACGTTCACCGGGTGTACGCGGCGATGCGGTGAAGCCCGAGTTCATGGTGATGGACCGGTCACATGGGCCACTTTTGCCGCATCTGCGGTCGCACCAAAGCTAACGAGAGGTTCAGCGGACGCGGTCACCGCGATCACATCTGCAAGGATTGCCAGCAAATGCCGCGCGAGAAGCGCGACCGCATCGAGGTCCTGGACGAGCTTTGGGATTTTCTGGACCAGAGCAGCATCTCCACAAAGAACATTGGGCGGCTGCAGAACCTCGTTGCGCACCCTGACTTGGAGGTGCAAAGGCTGGCGACGATGGTTCTCGACGTGGCGCTGGTGCATCCATACAAGCGCCGGCGTTGGAGGCACTTGGCAGCGCGTCACACGGAACTATTCCATCGTGCGGTGGCATTGCTCGGACTAGAATTCTTCAGCGAGGTGCTCCTGGATTATGGTGACACAGCCGGGCCGTTGTGGGACGCATTGGGACAGTTCGGAAAGACATCGCCATGGACAGCAAACCCTTGCAAGTGTGACAGCGGCCTCGCTTTCCGTGACTGTTGCATGGAGCGCGAAGACGCTTGGGCCGACGAAGCCGCCGCCCCGGTGGGCTAAACCGGGCCAGAGCGTTCAGGTTTTCAATATCGCCTGGGGGCAGGCTCTGCATGCCCGCCCGGATTGGCTTCAACAACAACTCCTCCACATCTGCGGGCGCGGCCAACCGTGCCACCACTGCCGGCCAAAGCTCGATCGGCGGGGCCTGAATGAGCACAGGTTGGAGCGTGATGGCGCGCAGATCGTCGTGGAGATAGTGCCGCTGGCCGCAGTGCAGCGCATCGCAGCTTTGCCGGATGCCTGGGCCACACCCTTTCGAACCCAGCCAGTCAGATTTCAGGCACCGCATAGCCCAAAACAACAGAAAAAGGAATGTAAAGAACACGGGGGCGGCACCGCTACATTTCAAAGTCACTCCTGTATTCCAGAGCCCGTGATCATCTCGCCCCCGCGTTCACTACATTCCTTTTTCTGTTAGCTCAGAACAGCCGTTTTGTGGTGCTGGTCAACCGGACCCAATGGCCCAACCTGGCCAGCCGCTCCCTCGGGTTGGTCTGCGGACGGCTTTCCCAAGAATGGCAGCAAGCTTATGGCCATCCGATTGTGGCGGTGGAAAGCTTCGTGGACAGCCAACTCTTTCGCGGCACCGCCTACAAAGCCACGGGCTGGAAGCTGCTGGGGCAGACCGATAGGTTCGGACGTGTGGCGGAGGATTTCTATACCCGCCACGATCGGCCCAAGCAACATTGGGTCAAGTCGCTAGAAAGTCAGCATCACTTCGGCGCGGAGGAAGGTCATGATATCCTGCTGCCGGTAGTAGCTGCCTTCCCAAACCCATTCCCCCCAGAGGTGCGCGCTGAGGTGCGCGCTGAACTTGTGCCTGAGAATCGCCTGGAGGTAGTGGCCGCGAAAGTTGCCGTCCATGCTGAACCGCCCCGGGGTCAGGGTGCGCGTGGGCACCGATTCGGGCGAGATCAGGACATTGTAGGTTGCGCTGAAGGTGGTGTCCTTCACCGGACTGAAGGACCAGCCCGGGCCAAACCGGCCCATGTTGTTCATTTGCGCACTCTTGCCGCCGGTTTCGTTCGCAAAGGCATTGACGTGCAGTTCGCTCCATCGCGACCGGCGCCCCCACAGCACATCAAACATCTCGTCCGTCCCGGGCGTGCCAGGATCGTCGCCGGAGAGGAACTCCCCGACGAGGCTGACCTGGTTCTCCCACCGGTCGTTGAAGACGTAGGCCAGCCGCGCATTGGCACCGTAGGAGCTGACGGGGCGCCAGCCATGTTCCGGCCGGGGGATATTGACGGTCGGGTCTTCCTTCGATCCGCACTGATAGGCACCCTCGGCCGAGTACTGCCAGTTCCTGTTTGTCGCGCCGCTGACACTGCAGCCCACCGTATAGATGTCGGCATTGTCCCCATTGGCAATCCCCTCCACCCGGGTATCGTTCTTCCAGATAAAAAAGGCTTCGAGGGTCATGTCCTCGATCGAATTGTTCGCCATGCTCAGGATCGCGCCCTGGTTGTCCTGCTCGGCCAGCAGGTAACCGGTGTATCCGCCATACGCGTTGAAGCTGGAGGAATTGCCGATGGTGGGGATCACGTCCCCCGCATACGCGTGCATGTTGACGTATGAGACGTCGAACTTCGTCTTGATTTCCTCCACCTCCCATACGGCGCGAGCCGCGTCCAGGAAGAACGTCCACGAGCGATCGCCCGGTGTGCCGTCGGCCACCAGCCAGCCGTCGCCCATGAAGATGTCCTGACGGCCCAGGGTGAGGCTCAAGGGCTGTTCCAGGAGGTTCGCCAGCCTGAGGTTGGCGTTATCCAAAATGCCGTAGCGCCACTCCAGCCCCTCGTTGGCCGTGCGCGGGCTGAAGGGCCTGGGGGAGAACGGGGATGAGGTTGCCGGCTCCATCCACTCGCGGGGTTCCGCCGAAACCCGGGCATTGAGGGTCACATTGGTTGCCACCGTCGCCGTGGCCCACACCCGGCCCCTGAACCGGAAGTAATCCTGCGAATGCAGGGGCTCCCGTGAAGTCAGGGAAAGAGTGTTGTCTGCATACTCATTCCGGATCCGCAGGTCGCCGCCCCAGGCTAGCCAGTCGAGCGGATTTTTGATGTCTCGCACCGTTTGTTCCGCCGGGCTGAGGGCCGTGGAGGCGGCCACGGTTTGCAGCGCCTGGCCCCGGGCACCAGCTAAGGCGGCCGCCAGCACCAGGATGGGTAGCATCCGGGCTTTGGCTGTGTTGAGGCCGATCCGCATCAAGGTTGTTCGTGGAACTCGTCCCGGCGGCCTCGCAGGCATCAGCCGGCCGCTCTAGAACGTAAGCGTTACCTCCGCGCGCAGGAAGGGGATTACGGTGCGAATGACATAGTAATCGCCCGGGAAGAGGGCCTCACCCCAAAGATGGCCGCTCAGATGCTTGCTGAAGGTATATTTCATAACTGCCTGGACGAAATGGCCGCGAAAGTTGCCGCCCTGGGTCAACAGGCCGGGCGCGACTGCGCGGGTGGCCGCATCCTGCGAGGAGAACAGCGCGTAATAGCTGGTGGTGAAAAGCATGTTCTTCATCGGATTCAAGCTCCAGGTGGGGCCAACGCGGTTCAGGTTGCCCTCCTGGCCAACCCGCGCTTCGGGGGCATAAATATAGAGGCCGATCTCGCTCCAGCGCGGCCAGCGGCCCCACAATACGTCAAACATCTCATCGTTTCTGGTGCCCGAATTATCGCCGGAGATGAACTCGTAGGAAAGGCTTAACTGGTTGTTCAACGGGTCGTTGAACTGGTAGGTGAGCTTGCTGTTGGCCGCAAAGGCGTTCAGGTCGCGGAATCCGACAGCCTGGGCCGAGGGGGAGAGATAGGGGTTCAAGCCGCCGCGATTGAGGCCCGGATCCTCCTTCTGCCCGCACTGGTAGGCGCCTTCGACCGAGTACTTCCAACAGTCCTGGAACGTGCCCGAGAGCCGCCCGCCCAGGGTGAAGATGTCGGCGTTATCCCCATACTTGACCACGTAGTCGTCGTGCTTGTAGATGAAGTAGCCGGTCAGGTTGGCCGCGGGCAGCGATGAGTTGGCGACGCTCAGAATCGCACCCTTTTCGTTCTGCTCGGTCAGGGTGGTGGCCCCGGAGGCGTTAATGATCGGCATCCAGCCGTTGTTATAGGCGTCTTGGATAATCCCGATGGCCTCGACCACGGTGTGCTGCTCCTTGAAGTTGTAGCTGACCCGCGCCGAATCCAGAAACAGCGTCCACGAGCCGTCATAAGGGGTCCCCTCCGCCACCAGCCAGCCATCCCCCAGGAAGAGATCCTGCCGCCCGACGGTCACCGTCAGCGGCAAGGACGCGATGTTCTTCCACTGCACATTCAGGGCGTCGAAAATGCCGTAGTACCAGGCCATCCCCTCGTTGCCCTTGTAGGCCGTATAGCCCGCCGGCTTCATCCATTCCCGGGGCTCGGCTGTCAGGCGCGCGTTCAGGCTCAGGTCGTCCACGGGCGTGATGCTGGTGAAGACCCGACCGCGAAAGCGAAAGTAGTCCTGCTCGTGCAGCGGATTCTTCTCGCTCAGCGTGAGCAGGTCGTTGAAGTACTCGTTGCGGATCCGCAGGTCGCCGCCCCAGCTCATCCAGGGAAACGGATTCTTGATGTCCTGGATCTTCTGCTCGGTGGCGCTGAGAGCCGGCACGGCTGCGGGGACCGGGGTGGTCTGAACGGCGGCCTGGCCCCGGACGCTGATTAGCGCCCCGGCCAGTGCGAAAATGGCTGCTGCTTGAGCTTTGGTTTTCATTGACTGTCGTCGGTTCTCCGGCCCGCGCCGCGTTTAACGGCGAAGAACATCGGTCAGGCTGTTTCAGTTTATTATTCCCGCCCGCGCGGAAGTTCCGCGAGGGCCCGGCCCGCGGCCCTGCTGCGGCGAGGCGAAAAATATGGTAGTGGCGCGCGCCCGGGTGTCCAGTCAGGATTATAAGTAAACCAAATATTTATCCTGCGCATTATTCCGTTTAATCGCAAGCAACGACGTCCGGGGAGGGGCTTGCGGGAGCTTCCTGTTGTTGTTGCGGCGGCGGCCGGCTTGGGCCAAGCTGCGCCCATGTCCGGGTTGTCCGATATCCTTCAATTGCGGGTCCGCTACAGCGAGACGGACCAGATGGGAACCTTTTACAATTCGCGCGCGCTGGAGTGGTTTGAGTGCGGGCGCACGGAGCTGATGCGCCGGAAGCTCCACATGTCCTATGCCGCCCTGGAGGCCCAAGGCGTCTTCCTGCCGCTGGTCGAGGCTCATCTCGAGTTCCAGGGCGGGGCGCGCTACGACGATTTGCTCGAGATTGCCTCCTCGGTGGTGGTCTCAGGCCGGGCCAGACTGCGTTTCGACGTGCAGATCCACAACGCCGATAGCCGCAAGCCGGTGGTGCGCGGCTACACAGTTCACGCTTTTACGGACCGCCAGGGAAAGCCGATTCGTCCGCCAGCGTGGTTTCTCGATCTGCTGGCCCGGGCCGCTGCCAACGTCGGGGCAGCCGAGCCCTAACTAACCCGGCTCATGAGGCCAGGCAGCCCGAGCAGACAGGCCTCGAACTGATTTGTTTTTCGCGCGCCCGCTGCGCGGGTGAATGCATGGTTGGAGCAGGCTTTCGGGTCGAACGCGGCAGGGCTCGAAAAGTGTTGACCGGTGCCGGCGCGGGAGCAGCAGGACAGGGCAAAGGTTCCCATGTGATCCCTTCAGGAGTGTAATCCTCTCGGCGCGGC
>JAPLUA010000446.1 GCA_026397855.1 Verrucomicrobiota bacterium
GGCAGACCGCCACCAGCCCGTCTATGCCCTTGCGGAAGTCCACTGGCTCCACCGCCAGCAGCAAGCGCATTTGCGGGGTCAGTTGGATCACGGCCGATGTCGGGTATCCCCACCACCAGCACCCGCATCCGACCCAATGCCCCGTGAACCACCCCCGGTGGAATTTGCACTAACGACCCTCTACGGACCTTGTGCTCTACTTCATCCAGCGAGACAACCCCTTCGTCTTCCTCGCCCTTTATTCCATCGGGGTTTTATGGGGTTTTGAAGCTGGAGCCAACGGCTGGGATTGAACCAGCGACCCGCGCTTTACGAAAGCGCTGCTCTACCACTGAGCTACGTTGGCTGACGCCCGTATTTACAGGCGATTACAGCCAAGTTCACAACTTGTGAGCTTAACTGCGAGACGTTTACGTGACACCTTGGCGGGAGTTTATGGCTCAAACCAAAGCCGCCAAGGCCAAGCGCAAACGCTCATTGCGGAATATCTATACCCGAGTTCACGGTAGCGGTCAAGTCAGCTATGTCGTTGATATTGGCCTGATAAATGGCCAGCGGGAACACTATTCGTTTAAGACCAAAATACCGGAACTGATTCGTCTATTTTCTGCAGATTAAGTCCCCGCCAATTCGTGATGCTTCCCACTCTTTGTCATTTAATGGCTGAGCCAATCCATTTTGTGCTGTTTATGGAATAGGGAATGGGTTCGCCTGATCAACGTGACTTCGCTCATCGGTCCGCATATTCTCCGTATTATATTGCAGCAAGTGGAATGGATTATTGCTATTAATCAACAAGTGGACTATAGTGGCTCCAAGTGGCATTATCGAACACAAAATCGCCTTTCAGCTTGAAGAGCCTGCCGGAGATATTTGTTTCCAGCAAGCGTATGACTTCTGCCGTTTCGAAAGCCGTTAAGGCTGGGAGGCTGCGCAAGATCGGATCTCGTCTTTATACAAAGAACCTGAAGGAGGCTCCTGAGCGGATCGTCAGAAGAAACTGGCATGCCTTGCTGAAGGACTATTTCCCGGATGCGCTGATTTCCGACCGGACGGCACTGGAGAACCGTCCGGCGGCAGACGGTTCGGTGTTCATCATTTCGTCTGGAACGCGGTCGGTGACTCTTCCCGGCATCACGTTCAAACCGCGCAAAGGCCAACCACCTTTGGATAACGATTCCCCTTTCCTGGGAGATAGCCGTCTATGTTCCGCACCGCGTGCCTGGCTGGAGAATATGCGGAGGTCGCGCAAGCGAGGTGCGGAGGTTGCGCGGACATTATCGAGGGTGGAGTTGGAGGAGCGTCTCGACGGTTTGCTGCGTCAAGGTGGTGAGGCGGCGCTGAACAGGTTGAGGGATGATGTGCGCGATATCAGCCAGAAGCTCGGCATGGCGGAAGAATTCCGCTCGCTCGACGAGCTGATCGGCACATTTCTCGGGACGCGGGAAGCTAAGCTCGAAACCGCCGTAGGGCAGGCACGGAAGAGAGGCTTGCCGTATGATCCGGACCGACTGGTTCTGCTCCAGTCGCTTTTTGCGGAGTTGCGAGCCCGCGCCCCGGTCACCAGGCCGGCGGGAAGCATGGTGGATGCAGCCAAGACGAATCTCGCCTTTTTTGAGTCGTATTTCTCCAACCATATCGAGGGCACCGAATTCCTGGTTGAGGAAGCGATGGAAATCGTCTTCAAGGCTGCTATTCCTCGAGATCGCCCAGAGGATGCGCACGACGTTCTGGCCACCCACAGGATTGTTTCCAATTACGAACAGATGGCGCGCACCCCTCGTGATTTTGAAGGCTTTATCTCACTCCTGAAAGCGCGCCATGCCACATTGATGGAGCTGCGGCCGGACAAAATGCCGGGCCTGTTTAAGTCCAAAGACAACCGTGCGGGCAGCACGTGCTTTGTTGCTCCCGAAATGGTGCTGGGAACGCTGGAAAAAGGATTTGAGATTTACCGGGGGATTGAACCGTCGCTGCATCGTGCCATCTTCATGATGTTCCTGGTCAGCGAAGTCCATCCGTTTGCGGACGGCAACGGGCGCGCAGCGCGGATAATGATGAATGCCGAACTGGTCGCGGCTGATGAACAAAAGATCATCATCCCCACTGTTTACCGGAACAACTACATCAGCGCGCTGAAAGCGATTTCTCAGTCCGGCAAGAGCAGCCCCATAATTCAAGTGCTCGATTTTGCCCAGAGATACACCGCCTCCATTCGGTGGGAAGACTTCGATTTAGCCAGGGCGGATTTGCAGACCACAAATGCGTTCATGGACGCGAACGAGGCGGAGGATAAAGGCGTTCGCCTTGTTTTACCGAAGGGAGCAATCTGATCAACAACATTCCGCCCAGCATTCGAGCAAGGGCGTCCTGGTTCAAGTTTCTATTGCCGCGTCACCATCGTAGAGCAAGCCCCCGGCTTGCTCCCGCCAACGTCAGTTGGCGCACTCTGCGGGTTTGACAGGCGCAGCTTCTCTGTTATGAAGAGCGCCATGCGGAACAACAGCC
>JAPLUA010000526.1 GCA_026397855.1 Verrucomicrobiota bacterium
GGCGAACGATGCCGCGCCAAAAAGGAGGTTCATCACAATCGTGCCGGCGGCGCCGATCAGCATCGCGCGTTTGCCCCCGATGCGGTCGGTGAGCAGGCCGTTGATGATCTGCCCGCAGGCGTAGGCAAAGAGCGCGGTGGTGATGATCGAGCCCATCTGCGCCCTGCTGAATCCGAACTCATCGCTGATGGATTTGTTGGCGATGGAGAAGTTGTACCTGCACATGTAGAAGCACGTGTACAACAAGCCGAGGAACCCCCAGTTCAGGCCCCGCCGCGCCCGGAAGCCGGGTGGATAGTAGTGATGCGGGAACCTTGCGGCAGGCTGGCTCATAAGCCATTCAGGCCGCGCCCTTCAGGCGATGGCGGTCATAGAATCATTCCGGAACCAGGTCAACTTCGACCTTCCCCTCGACTTCGTCAATGTACTTCCTGGTGGCAGCCGGGAGCGCGTGCCAGATTTTCAGGGCGAAAAAGCCTCCGATCAGCGCGAAGGGCATCAGGAAGCAGGGCCACCAGAGCCAGCTATAGCCGGTCAGGTAGCCTAGGCTGACCGACTGCAAACCGGTGCCCAGGTAAACAAAGCCGTCAACAATCCCGGAGCAGGTGGCAGTGGCTTTTCTGCCTCCGAAATCGGCCGCCGCCGTGCCCGACATCAACGAGTGGACGCCGATCACCGCGGTGGTGATCAGCAAGGATGCCAACCCGACAATGAACGGGGAAGAGAACAGGTAGATCGCCATGAGGAGCGCCATGATAAACATGAATCCGCAGAGAATCGCTGTCGGGGGCCCGCGGCGGGATTGATAGAACTTGTCGGAAACGATTCCTCCGGCAAACCCGCCCACAATGCCGAAGAGGCAGAGGAGCAGTCCCCAGTGCTCGAAAAAGAACTCCGCCCCGGTCTGTTTGACCTCCTTGGCGAAGATGAAATACCAGGTCATGATTCCGTTGCGCATGACCCCGGAAGTCAGTCCGATCACGGCGATCATCAACATCAAGGGGCTGGTAAAAACCTTCTTCAGCAGATCCATCGTGGTCAACTCGATGTGCATCACACCCGAAGACGCGTCACACGGGTCGAAGTGCGGGAAGTTGGCCTCCTCGGGCGTGTCCTTGATGAGCCACCAGTCGAGCAGCGCCCAAATAAGGAGGATTGCCGCAGGGATATAGAACACAGCCCAGTTGGCATCCACCGGTTTGCCTTCGACCGCAAAGACCCTCTGGATCGTGCGGTGCAGCCAGTTCAGGTGGCCCTCGGGGTTCGCCTTGGCCATGTCCACGATGGCCTTGCCCCAGTCAAAGGCGAAATAGACGCCAAAGGAAATCAGGGTCCCGAAGATGGCCCCGAATACGCCCCGCTCGCGCACGTGAAACCAATACGCTTTGACCTTGATGATCGAGACAGCGCCATAGCTCTGGAAATACATGTTGATGGCGTAGATCGCCGAGAAAGCCACCACGAGCCGCATCTTAAGCTGGCCCGTGACGACGAGATAAGTGAGAACCCCGAGCGCAACGTTGGCCAACGAGGAGCCGATCGCCGCGATGATGATGCCCCGCTTGCCGCCGATCTTGTCCACCAGGGGGCCGTTGACGACGAAAGAGAAGCCATAGACGGCCGTGCCGATCCCGAAGATCCAGCCAAAGTCCTGGTTGGACATCAGTGACCCCAGGGCATTCTTGGAGACGGTGAGGTTGTAGCGCGCCATGTAGAGGAAGGCGTAGGTCATGCCCAGCGGGAACCAGTTGATGAAGCGCCGGGTCATGAACCATGAGCCATGCCCCAGCGGGTTGTTGTAGAAATAGAGGCCGACAACAACCACCAGGCAAATTCCAACTAGAAGCAGAGACATACGAGTTTACACGCGAGCGCCAACCGGGAATCTGACGCGGGCTCCAGCTAACCAGACAGCAGTGCCCAGGTCAAAAGGATTCGTGCTGAAAGGACCCTGAAAATCAATTCTCCCTCATCCGCGCAGCGCTGAGTACGCGCGGGCGCTCGAATAGCAATTTATCAGTCGCAGTACGAAATCGAGAGCAGGGCAACCATGCGCAACCGCGTCTCCATCCTCCTCTCCTTTGCCGTCCGCCGAGACTACCGCGCCTCAAACCCCTGCGCCCGCCTCGAACACGTCACCCCCCCGCGAAAACGCCCCAGATACTGACGCCGCAAGAGCTCGAAATCTGCTCCCGGTGGTTCGCCTCCAACCCCCGCGCCCTAGGGTGGTTCGCCCGCTCCGCCCGAATGCCGGGCGACTGGTACGACGGCGTTGGGTTCCGCTGCGTCTTGCCCTCAGGTCAGTGAGTTCGAGAGCAGAAACAGAGTGGAGCAGGCGTGGCGGAGCGAGGGACGAGCGACGACTGCCTGCGGAGCTGGCGTGAGAGTGGCGGGCGTGTGGGCGCAGGTAAAAAGGGAGCCCGCGCAGCGGTTGCGATTTGTGGTGGAGCGCCATGTGTATCGCAACCGCCCCCCGCTCATTCCTTCGCGCTCCGTCGGAGCGGCATGGCTCCCCCC
>JAPLUA010000154.1 GCA_026397855.1 Verrucomicrobiota bacterium
CGCTGGCCAGGATTCTCGTGCATACGGTCTTCTCCACCAAAGTGCGATTGACGACCGTGAAGGAAAAGACCGATGCAACCCCTTTCAGGGTTGATTCCCACACCCGACATACACCCAGGGTAGCGCGCGGCGCGCAACCCTAAGTGATCGCATCCTTTCAGGATAAAGCTCTGCCGGAAATGTCCAAACTCCAGTCCCTCTCCTCCCCCGAGGGCCACGCCACGCCCCCTTTCTGCCTTAATTCAACAACAGTGGGGTCGGGGAGAGGGGTCCCCCAGTGTTGTCTATCCCGCGGACTTGGCAGTAATTCGTGCCAATCCGTGCAATCCGTGTCTCCCCCCCCGAAATAATTCGTGCCAATTCGTGCAATCCGTGTCTTCTTATGGGCTGGATGAACATTCAAGTGGCAGTTCTGTGCGACGCGGCGACGGACGACAACGGCAAGCTCAACCTGCTGGGGGCGTTCGACACAATTTACACCCAGCAGCTCCCGGCAATCCACCCGCAGTGCTCGATTGCCATGCGCGTGACATTCTCGGGCGACGACGAGGGCAAGCATGCGCTGCAAGTCAACTTTGTGGATGCCGACGGCCGTGCGATCGCGAAGTTCCCGCCCATCCCGGTGGAGGTCGCGCTGCCCGATGACATGCATTTCGGCACGCGCAACTTCATTGTGAACATCCAGCAGTTGAAGTTCGACAACCCGGGGCTGTATTCCATAGACATCCTGCTCGACGACCAGCCGCAGGCGAGCATCCCCCTCCTGGTGCGCCACAATCCGCCCGCGCCGGTGTAGAAGCGAAAGACGGCGCAACCGCTGTTCCCGCCCGAGAGTCCATGTCTGAACCTATCGAGCTAACCATCCTGATGCCGTGCCTGAACGAGGCGGAAACGCTTGCCGCCTGCATTCAGAAGGCGCAGCAGGGCCTCGACCGGGCAGGCGTGCGCGGGGAAATCCTGGTGGCCGACAACGGCAGCACGGACGGGTCCGTGGCCATCGCCGAGAAGCTGGGGGCGCGAGTGGTTCACGTGCGGGAAAAGGGCTACGGCAGCGCCTTGCGCGGCGGCATCGAAGCCGCGCTGGGCCAGTGGATCGTGCTCGGGGATGCGGACGACAGCTACGACTTCTCCCACATGGAGGGCTTCTTGCAGAAGTTCCGCGAGGGCTACGAGTTGGTGATGGGCTGCCGGCTGCCGGGCGGCGGCGGGACGATTATTCCCGGGGCCATGCCCTGGAAGAACCGCTGGATCGGCAACCCCGCCCTGTCGTTCGTCGGGCGGCTGTTCTTCAAGTGCCCGGCGCGGGACTTTCATTGCGGCCTGCGCGGGGTCACCAAGGCGGCTTACAAGAAGATGGAGCTGAAGACGACGGGGATGGAGTTCGCCTCGGAGATGGTCATCAAGGCCACCCTGCGATCGCTGCGGATAGCGGAGGTGCCGGTCACGCTGCACCCGGACGGCCGCTCCCGGCCGCCGCACCTGAAGCCGTGGCGGGACGGGTGGCGGCACTTGCGGTTCATGCTGCTGTTTTCCCCCCGCTGGCTGTTCACCTGGCCGGGATTGGCCCTGCTGGTGATCGGGTTGGCCCTGGCGGTCCCCCTCAGCATCGGCCCGATCCGGATCGGCCAGGTCCAGTTCGACACGAACACGCTGCTCGTGGCCGGGATGATGACGATTGTCGGTTTCCAGGTCCTCTTCTTTGGCTTGTTCACCAAGCTCTACTGCGCGGCCCGCGGGTTACTGCCGGACAACCCGCAGTTGCGGAAGCTGCTGGTGTTGTTCTCCCTGGAGCGGGGCATTGTCGCCGGCGTTCTCATCGCGGCCATCGGATTGGGATTCCTGGCCGCCGCGATCCTGAAATGGCGGGCCGCGGCCTTCGGCATCATCTCCTACCCGGAGAGCCTGCGCCTGGTCATCCCGGCCGTAACCTGCATGACGCTGGGGGTGCAGACACTGTTCTCCAGCTTCTTCCTGAGCATCCTCGAGCTGAAGCACGACTGAGCAGCCTCCAGAAGGGGAGAGACACGCGGCCAGCTCCATAGGAGCGGCATGTTTATAGCAACCGCCCCCCTCTTTGATTCTTTCAAGCTCCGTAGGAGCGGCATGTTTATAGCCCGCCCGCCCCGTGATCGAGCCAAGCTCCAGCGGAGCGACATGTTTATAGCCCCCAGCCCCCTGACCAATCCAAGCTCCAGAGGAGCGGCATGTCATGTAGCCGACACACCAACCATTCCGCGCAACGCATGAACGTAGCCGACCATATCGCTCCTGACGGAGCTTGAAGATGTAGCGGGGGTGGGCGTCTGCTATAAACATGCCGCTCCTCTGGAGTTGGGTGGGGGGGCATTGGAGGTGTTTGTAACATTCCATGGCTGCGCGCGGGTGACAATGTAACAGATGGCCCCAAGGCCCTTCCCGGCGCCCCCGGTGCCGTGCCTCCCCGGCGTTCAAGGCGTGTTCCAACGGTAGCACTACGGTCAGACCTCAGTAAAACCCCCATTTTGGGAGAGAAGCAATCGCAAGTTAGATTTCGTGTCGGTGGCGGCTGTTTGTGATGCCTGCTGGTTAGCTGCGCGGCTGGATTGATAGCGTCATCTCATTCCGTTGGGCCAGTCGCA
>JAPLUA010000219.1 GCA_026397855.1 Verrucomicrobiota bacterium
ACGGTATCGCGGTATTCGACCTCGACGCCTGCCCAGTCCGAAAAACCACCGTCTATCTTTATCGGGTGCAGGCCGATTACTTCCGGTATCGGGCGAACGCCTTTATAGCGGCGGATGTTCTCAGCCATCTGCATGTAGTAGTTGTCGGTATAGCCGTCCTTCATCGGTTGGAGGCAGCGGTTGAACTCAGCGTTGTACTGGTCCACGAAGAAGTAAGGATTGTCCCGGCGCATGAACTTGGTGGTGCCGCCACCCCGCGGCTGATACTTGCCAGCGGTCCATTCGTTCCAGTCGTTGATGTAGAGGAATTGCGGATCGCCCTTGAGCGCTTCGTCCCAGCGTTGCTGGAAGTAGATGCCGTAGCCCTCGGGATGCTCAACCTTCCGGCCCAGCCACGGCACATAGGTCGGCTCCGGCAGGTCGTACTCGTTCAAGGCCGGCTCGCGGGTTTCCCTCGTCCAGGACTTGCCGACCAGGCTTGAGGGATGCTGTCCGGGGGTGACTGCCGCCTCCTCCTTTTGGCCGTTGTGCGTCGAAATGAGTTCCTCCGGGGTCATCTTGGCGACCCGCTGATCGCTCATATCCAGGCCGAAGCTCCAGTTGTCTTCCGTCCCGACAAAGCGTTTCCCGGCCCATTCCCGGTATCCCCACCACATCGTGCGCAGCGTGAAGAAGCTCTTCACCTCTTTGGTGTAATCCTGGTAGAACTGCGTGGTGTAATCCGGGTCGCCGTAATGCGGGTGCTTGGTATCGGTGGCCGCGGCGGCATCGTAGTGCGGATTCGGGTTCTGCACGCCGGCACCGTTGGCGTCGGTTCTGGGCGTGCCATTGTAGAGCAACAGCGGCTTGCCATCCCAAATGAACCACAGGTCCTGGTATTTCCCGGCCTTGTAGTACCTTTCATACAAGTCCTGCACCACGGTGACCACCGGGCCGTTGAACGCCCAGAAACAGAACTGCGGCACCTGGTTGCCTTCGGCTTTCATCTTCGCGATCACCGCGAAGAGGGTCTCCCATTCGTCCCAGTAGCGGACCGCGTTGGTGACGTCCATCACCAGGACATCCACTCCGGCATCGCTGAGCATGGACATGTCCTTGCGGATGACATACTCGTCTTTGCTCAGGAAGTAGCCCGCCTCGGGCTCACCCCAATGATAGGAGCCCCCGGACCAGAGCGGATGCTTGGCATCCAGCCTGGCCTTCGGGTCGGCGGCCAGGATTCGGCTGACATCCCCGGAATAGGGGCTGTTGCCTTTGTGCGCGGAATCTCTGTGCCACGTGATGTAGAAGATGCCGACCACGCGGCGGCGGTCTTTCTTGATCGGTCCCACCACGGAGTAGGGCGGCAGGTTGCGGCCCAAGGCGTCCTGTCCCACCCACGTATCGGGAAACAGGTCGCGATAGGGAGGGGCTTCACCTGCACAGACGCCACCCGCCGCGCAGAGCAAGCTGATGATGATGACCAAAGGGCAAACGCCTTTCGGCAATGCAAGGGGAAATGAGGGGTAGTGAGCCTTCATGTTCATCGTGCTATATGGTCTATTCCTGCAGGTGCGGTCAATGCGATTCCCCGTACCCCCTGGCGAACCGTGCTCGTGCCATTCGTTTCCGGGGGCACGATCGTTTGGAGCGCCGTCTGCGGCAGGGAGTCGGAGCGGCAGGCTGCACCCGCAGATGCGAACCGCAGAAACCCGGCTCGCTAATACTTGATAAATGGGGGCATCCCCGTTAAAAGTTCCTCATGCAAACATCTCGTGCCGGAGCGCTCGCAACCCAGAACAACATGGACAACGTCGGCCGCACCGTGGAGAAGATTCATAAGAACTTCGCCAAGCTCAAAAACGCCTAACCGCCAAGCGGTTCTAGCGGCCAAACCCTTCCATGGCACCTCGCCGGTCAGCCATAGCTCCCGGCCCCCGGCCGCGTGGCCCCGTTATACCTCCCGATACACGCCGGATACTCACCGGATACACACCGTAGGTTGAAAGTGCCCACGCTATTTCGCAAGACCTTGCCCTTCATAGCCTTACTCCACAAACGCAGTTCTTTATGCTTATGAGACTTAATCCCCTCGCCCTCGCCGCCGCGCTCCTGGCACTCACCTCGACCTTGCTGCCCGCCGCCGACTCGGCAAACACCCTCACCCCCCAGGAAAAAGCCGCCGGCTGGCAGTTGCTCTTCGACGGCCAGTCCCTCGCCGGCTGGCGCGCTTACAAAGCGCCCGAAGGCAAAACCGGCATCGGCCCCGGCTGGAAAGTCGAGGACAGCACACTCAAAAAGCTCGAAGGCGTCAAAGGTGGCGACCTCATCACCGAAAAGAAGTTCAACGACTTCGAACTCACCTGGGAATGGCGCATCGAGAAGGGCGGCAACAATGGCGTGAAATACTTCGTCACCGAAGATCGGCCTGCCGCCCCCGGCCACGAATACCAGATGCTCGACGACGACGCCCCACAGTGGAGCAAGATTCCCGCGAAGGACAAGACCGCATCCTTCTACCAGGTGCTGCCCCCGGTCGCCGACAAAGGCTACCAGCCGGCGGGCGAATGGAACCGCTCGCGCCTGCTCGTGCAGGGCAACCACGTCGAACACTGGCTCAACGGCAAGAAAGCCATCGAATACGACCTCGGCAGCCCGGCCGTCAAAGCCGGCATCGCCGAGAGCAAGTTCAAGAAATACCCGGACTTCGGCCAGAAGATCAACGGCCACATCATGCTCACCGATCACCAGTCCGCCGCCTGGTTCCGCAACCTCAAGCTGCGCGAGCTGCCCGCCGGCGCGGCCGGGCCGGCGTCCACGGCGGCCTACGCCTGGGAGACGCTGCCCAACCACACCGGCCTGGCGCTCTTGAACAAAACCACCTCCCGGCCCGTCTGGCGCGCCGTGTGCGATCCCGCCCAGCCCAAGCCCTACATCTTCCCGCTCGCGACCCTCGACGGCACCCCGCTCACCGCCAACTCGCCCGCCGACCACATCTGGCACCACAGCCTTTGGTTTGCCTGGAAATACATCAACGGCCTCAACTACTGGGAAGTGGACCCGAAGACCGGCCTCAGCGCCGGCCGCACCGTCATTAAATCCGCCAGCTTCCACCCGGCCGACGACCACTCGGCCCGCGTCGAGATGGCCATCGAATACGCTCCGCCTGGCCAGCCGCCCGTCCTGCGCGAATCCCGCATCATGCGGTTCTCCGCCCCGCGACCCAGCGGCGCCTACGCCATCCACTGGGATTCGACCTTCACCGTCGGCGACGCCGACATCACGCTCGAACGTACTCCCCCGAAGGCCCAGAGCGGCGGCTACGCCGGCCTCTCGCTGCGCTTCCCCAAAGGCACCACCGGCTGGAGCTTCCTGACCAGCGAGGGCGCCCACAGCGCCGCCGATGGCAACGGCAAGCCCGCGCGCTGGGTTGATTTCAGCGGCCCCACCACCAACGGCCCCGTCGCCGGCATCGCCGTGTTCGATTTCCCGGCCAATCCGCGTTACCCCACCGCATGGTATCTGAACGAAAGCCACCCCTATTTCAGCCCCGCGCTCATCTACAAAGAGCCGATGACCCTGAAGGCGGGCGCCACCCTGCGCCTGCGCTACCGGATCCTGGTGCATGCCGGCCCGGGAGACTCCTCCGCCCTCAATGCCGAGTCCGACGACTTCGCCAAACAGCCCTGAAGAGCGGCGGCAAGGCTGTTGCCGGAGAGGGTGAATTGGGGTGTTGAAAGGACAATGAGATGTCGGGCTGGTGGGGCACCCGGTGGGGGCGCAACTCACAGTTTCCGACGACGTGTAAGAATGCGAAAGGAGCGCGGACATTCTTGTCCGCCTCGGCCGCGTTGGCAAGCCCCAGGCGGACAAGAATGTCTGCGCTCCGATAACATGAGTTGCGCCCCGGTGGTGTTCTTTATGCTCGCCAAGGCTGAGGATCACTGGATAATGACACCTGAACTGAGATCGTTGACGCCGATGCCGCATCTCATTATGATGCAGCCGCGTCCGCTTTAGAGAGTCACTATCAATAGAAAGAATATACATAAAACAATATGATTGTAACGACCGCTCAACTGTTCCAGGTCGCCTACGGCAAGTATGCGATCGGAGCCTATAACATCAACAACGCCGAGCAGGCCATGGGCCTGTTCAAGGGCTGCCTCACCAGCCAGGCGCCCTTCATCATCCAGATCTCGAAAGGCGCCCGGAAGTACACCGACAAGCGCATGCTGGAAGCCATTATCCGCTCCGCCGGCGAGATCTTCCCGGAAGCCATCTACGCGGTGCACCTGGACCACGGCGACGAGGAGAGCTGCTACGATTGCATTGATTCGGGATTCTACAGCTCGGTGATGATTGATGCCTCGCACGACTCGTTCGACCAGAACGTCGCGATCACCAAGCGCGTTGTGGATCGCGCCCACGCCAAGGGCATCAGCGTCGAGGCTGAACTGGGCATGCTCGGCGGTGTGGAGGAGGACATTAAGGTTGATGAAGGCAATGCTTGCCTGACCGACCCGGCTGAGGCTGAGCTCTTCGTCAAACAGACCGGCTGCGATTCGCTGGCCTGCGCCATTGGCACCAGCCACGGCGCCTTCAAGTTCAAGGGCAAGCAATCCCTCCACTTCGACGTGCTCGAGAAGATCAAGGGCCGGCTGCCCGGCTTCCCGCTGGTCATGCATGGCAGCTCGAGCGTGCCCAAGGAGGAAGTGGACCGCATCAATGCCGCCGGAGGCAAAATCGCGGGCTCGATGGGCGTGGACCCCAATGAATATCTCCCGGCCGCCAAACTCGGCGTGACCAAGGTGAACATTGACACAGATGGCCGCCTGGTCTGGACGCGCGTACACCGCGAGTTCTTCCGCGACA
>JAPLUA010000340.1 GCA_026397855.1 Verrucomicrobiota bacterium
ACGACGAAGCGGTCCTGGACAAAGGGTGCGGGGCTAGCTCCGGACACATTGGAGGCAACCAGGAAAACAAGGCAAGCCACAGCAGCCTTCTGCAGGAGGCGCGGATGGGCATTGACAGCAAAACTCAGAATCTTAGCGCGTGCTCCGGGCGGAACGAGGCTTTCGTATGTGATATGAGACATAGCATGAAACTACAGATCGGCGCCCGGGGCGAAAGCCGATAATCGCCTGCCTGGACACGGCCGGGGTTGGCGGGCACCCGGATTCCGGTTCAAGTGTTTGGGCTCTATTACAAGATACCGCCCACAGCTCCAAGGCCATACGGTAGTCGCCGGGGCATCGGCTTTGTGCTTCTCTTAGAAACTCCGGTTCCAGCAGACTTGAGATTTGACGCTGCATCAGCAAGCACTATCATGGCGGGAGACAATCCTGAACATGCGCCCGAACCAACTCCCACTGTCGTGCCTCACGCCAACCACAAAGAATATGCTGCCCCGGATTGCCGGCCACCGATCGGGTGCCTTCCGTTTCGTGAGATTGCTTTGCCTCCTGGCGGTCGCGGTGGCGGTGGTTCAAACTGCGGCGGCGCGGCCGCATAAACTGCGCGTCAGCGACCCGGCCCAGGCGGACGAGCTAAAGGCGCGCGGCGCGCGGCTCCTGGCCGATTACGGCAGCTTCCAGATCCTGGAAACCGACGACGCGGCGCTCGCATCTGCCAGGCTCAGCCGGGTAGAAGCTGCGGACGACCTGGACTTCATCGAGCTGAACGCCGGGCGACTCGATACGCGCGCGCCGGATGTCATGGCGCGGCGGCGGGCCATTGCCCCGGCAGCAGGGAGCCGACTGCACCTGGTACAGTTTGTCGGCCCCATCAAGCCGGAATGGCGCGAGGCGCTCGAAGCCACCGGCGTGCGGGTGGCGCATTACCTGCCCGAGAACGCCTATCTCATTTACGGGGACAGCAAGGCGCTGGCAGGCTTCCAGTCCTGGACCGGCACAAACGCCCTGGTTCAGTGGGAGGGCGATTATGCGGCCGATTACCGGATTCATCCGAAAGCGCGCACCGTGGATGCGGAAGGCAACCCGCAAACGCCCGCCACCGACACGTTCACGGTGCAGATGCTCGACGACGCCGAGGCCAATCCCGCCACGCTCGCGCTGATTGACCAGCTCAAGCTGGCTCCGGTCCAGCAGCAGTTCCAGACTCTGCAATACCTGAACGTGGTCGTGCGCCTGCCGGCAGCAAGGCTTGCGGAGATCGCAGCACAGCCGGAAGTGGTTTCGATCCAGCCGCACCCCGAGCGGCGCATGATGGACGAGCGGCAGGACCAGATCATGGCGGGGAACCTGAGCGGCAATGTGCCGACCGGCGCCGGGTATCTGGCCTGGCTGGCCGGCAAGGGCTTTACACAGGCGCAGTTCAGCGCGTCGGGGTTCGTCGTGGATGTCAGCGACAGCGGGATTGACAATGGCACCACCGCGCCCGGCCATTTCGGGCTCTACCAGGGCGGAACCCCGGGGCAACCCAGCCGCGTCGCCTATGCCCGGCTCGAGGGCTCCGCCAATACCGGCAGCACCCTGCAAGGCTGCGACGGGCACGGTAACCTGAACTCGCACATCATCGCCGGCTTCAATGGCCGCGCGACCGGTTTCCCGCACACCGACGCCTCGGGCTTCCATTACGGCCTGGGCGTTTGCCCATTCGTGCGGGTCGGCTCATCGGTGATCTTTGATTCGGACAGCTTCACCAGCCCCAACTACGCAAACCTCCAGTCGCGCGCCTACCGGGACGGCGCGCGGGTCAGCAACAACAGTTGGGGCGCCGATACCGCGGGCGACTACGACGCCGATGCGCAAAGCTACGACGCGCTGGTCCGCGATGCGCAGCCCAGCGGCTCGTCCGTGCCCGGCACGGGCAACCAGGAGATGGTGATCGTGTTCGCCGCGGGCAATGCGGGTCCGAGCGCAAGCACGGTCGGCTCACCCGGCACGGCCAAGAACGTCCTGGTCGTCGCCGCCGCGGAGAACGTGCATCCGCACTCAACGGCCAACGGGGGCAACAACACCGCCGGCAATGACGGCTGCACCACGCCGGATACCGAGGCTGACAGCGCGAATGACATCGCCAGCTTTTCGAGCCGCGGACCCTGCACCGATGGCCGCAAGAAGCCCGACATCTCAGCCCCCGGCACGCACATCACGGGCGGAGTGGCCCAGAGTGTGCTGACGACCAATGGGATCGGCGCTGCGATCCCCTGCTTCGCGGGCACGGGAGTTTGCGGGCTGCCCGGCGGCGGGACCGCAGGCAGCAGCAGCAACTTCTTCCCGGTGGGCCAGCAGTTCTACTCGACGTCCTCGGGCACAAGCCACGCCACGCCGGGCGTGGCCGGGGCCTGCGCGCTGCTCCGGCAATACTTCATCAACAACAGCCTAACCCCTCCCAGCCCCGCCATGACCAAGGCTTTCCTGGTCAACTCGGCGCGCTACATGACCGGCCTCTACGCGGGCGACACGCTGCCTTCAGCCTCGCAGGGCATGGGCGAGGTCAATCTTGGCACCGCGTTCGACGGCGTCTCCCGCATCCTGCGCGACCAGGCGTCGGCCGACAAGTTCACCGGCTCAGGCCAGACACGCGTGGTCAGCGGCGTAGTCGCAGACCCGTCAAAGCCGTTCCGCGTCACGCTGGCCTGGACCGATGCGCCCGGGAGCACCACCGGGAACGCCTACAACAACAACCTCGATCTCACTGTCACCATCAATGGCAACACCTACAAGGGCAATGCCTTCAGCGGCGGCGTCTCCGTTGCGGGGAGCACGGCGGATGCGAAGAACAACCTGGAGAGCGTCTTTCTCCCTGCCGGCGCGTCAGGCACCTTTGCGGTCACAGTGACCGCCGCCAACATCAACTCCGACGGTGTGCCCAATGAGGCGCCGGTTCTGGACCAGGATTACGCGCTGGTGATCTACAACGGCACCGAGGGCAACACGCCGCCCGTCATCAGCACCGACCCGCAGAGCCAGACGGTATCGCTCGGCAGCCCGGCGACATTCTCCGCAGCCGCAATCGGCCAGGCGCCGATCAGCTACCAATGGTGCCTGAACGGAAACCCGATCGCCGGCGCCACGACCAACAGCTACGCCATCAACAGCGCCCAGATCAGCGACGCAGGCAGCTACTGGCTCATCGCGACCAACAGCTACGGCAGCACCACCAGCGCCGTGGCCACCCTGACCGTCGCCGTGATGCCAATCATACTGGCCAACCCGACTAGCCTGACGGTGGTCACCGGCAGCACAGCCGCATTCAGCGTTGCCGCGCTCGGCGCGGCGCCGCTCGGCTACCAGTGGCAGCTCAACGGCGCCAGCATAGCCGGGGCGAGCGCGAGCGCCTGTTCGATCACCAGCGTGCAACTCAGCGACCAGGGCTCCTACACCGTCGTCGTCACCAACTATGCGGGCTCGGTGACCAGCGCACCCGCTTCCCTGGCGGTGTATTCCTGGTCGGCCGCGGGCGTGCTCATCAGCCAGGTTTACGGCGGCGGCGGCAACGCGGGAGCCACCTACCGCAACGACTATGTAGAGCTGCTGAACGCGGGCGGGGCCGCCGTCAATCTGAGCGCCTGGTCGGTTCAGTATTCAAGCTCCACCGGCACCAGTTGGTCCAAGGCGAACCTCGCCGGCACCATTCAACCCGGACAGTATTACCTCCTGCAGCTCGCGTCGGGCGGCGCCAACGGGGCCCTGCTTCCGGGGGCCAATGCCACCAATACGGCCATCAACATCAGCGCCTCTCAGGGGAAACTGGCGCTGGTGACCAATCAGACGGCGTTAACCGGCTCCAACCCGCTCGGCAATGCAGCCATCAAGGATTTCATCGGCTACGGCGCGGCCAACGCGTATGCCGGCACCGGCCCAGCGCCTTCGGGGAGCGCCACAGCCGCTATCCTGCGCAAGAGCGGCGGCTTCACGGACAGCGGCGACAACGCCGCCGACTTCAGCGCGGGCACACCCAGCCCACACACTTCCGCCACCAACAGCGGAATAATGGATCTCGCGATCACGATGACCCACGCCGGCAGCTTCACCCGGGGCGATGCGGCGGATGTTTACACCATCACAGTCACCAACGCCGGCACGCTCGCAACCACCGGCATGGTGACGGTTGTTGACACCCTGCCCGGCGGCCTGACCGCCACCGCCCTCAGCGGCAGCGGCTGGGCAACGAGCCTGGGCACTCTCACCTGCACGCGCTCGGACGCGCTGGCCACAGGCTCGACTTTTCCCGCCATCACCCTCACCGTCAGCGTGGCGACCAATGCCCCTTCCGTCGCGACCAACCTGGCATCCGTCTCCACGGGCGGTGACGGCAACGCGGCGAACAACTCCGCCACCGACATCACTCCCATTCTCACCCCGGGAGGCGGCGGCAGCGGCGGGGGGATCTCCTACACCGGCGTTCTGGCCGGATGGGATGTCAGCTCGCTGGGCAGCTTCGGAGCCTCGCCGCAGGCCCCGACCACGAACGCCCCGAACCTCAGCGTCGTTGGCTTGACGCGCGGTTCCGGAGTGGCGACCACCGCGAGCGCCGCCGGCCGCGCATGGGGCGGGCATGATTTCATCGCGACCAGCGCCACGGCTGCGTCGCGCTCGCCGTCGGCTGCGTCCATCAGCCGCGCGACCGCGAACGGATTCGAGTAGCACTCGACGGTGACGCCCGCGAAGCCCTCGAGTTCGCTGCGCCCGGCACGCTGGCCGAGGCCGCGCGAGCCGATCAGTGCGAGGAGCTCGAGTTCGACGGTCGCCTCCGCGACGACCGGATGACGCTCGTCGATGCCGGCGCCAGCACCGCCCTGGACTTCGCGATCCAGGGCACACTCTCGTCACTGAGCGGCCCCCCTGCCGCTGCTCCAACGTTCTCCCTGGTGAGCGCGGTCAGTAACCAGTTGCGCTTCACCCTGACAGGCACCGCCGGGTCAAACTATGTCATCGAGGCCTCCACCCATTTGCCGGCGGGCGCCTGGACGCCCGTGCAAACCGGCGCGGCGCCCATCCTGTTCGTTCAGCCGGCAACCAATGACCAGCGGTATTACCGCGGAAAAGTTCAGCCCTGATGGCCCATGAAGCAGGCGAATCGGCCGTGGGAATGAGTTTTCAGATTGGCTTGCCCGGGCCGTCCCGTTTGAGCGAGCGCGACCGCCACACATAGAAGATCGCCGGATAGACGATCAGCTCCATCATGGTCGAGGTGACCACCCCGCCGATCATGGGGGTGGCGATACGCTTCATCACATCGGCGCCGGCGCCGTGGCTCCAGAGAATGGGCAAGAGGCCGGCGATGATGACGGCGGCGGTCATGGCCTTGGGCCGAACGCGCTTTACCGCGCCGTGGTAGATGGCGTCGCGCAGATCCGCTACTCCCCGCAGCCGGCCTTCCCGCTGCCACTGCGTGTAGGCCAGGTCGAGGTAAAGCAGCATGACGACACCCGTTTCGGCGTCGAGCCCGGCGAGAGCAATCAGGCCGACCCAGACGGCGACGCTCAGGTTGTAGTCGAGGAGGTAGAGAATCCAGATGGCGCCGACGAGCGAGAACGGCACGGCGAGCAGCACGATGGCCGTCTTGATCCCAGAGCGGGTGTTCAGGTAGATGATCAGCACGATGATCAGCAGCGTGAGCGGGACAACGATCATCAGCCGCTGCTGCGCGCGCAGCATGTATTCGTACTGGCCGCTCCAGAAGATGGTGTAGCCGTGCGGCAGGCGGATCGTGCCGCGGGCAATGGCTTCGTTAACCGCCCGCTGCGCCATCTTCACGTAGGTCCCCACGTCAATGTTCTTCACGTCCACGTAGATCCAGGCATTGGGCACGGCGCTTTCGCTCTTGATTCCCATGGGGGCGCGGACGACGTCAATGCGGGCGAGCTGCCCGAGCGGCACCTGGGCACCACCGGGGGTCGGCACGATGATCTCGCGCAGCGCTTCGAGGTTCTCCCGGAAGTCGCGGTCGTAGCGGAGGTTCACGGTGTAGCGCTCCAGCCCTTCAACGGTCGTGGTGAGCGGCATGCCGCCCAGGGCCACTTCCAGCACCTCCTGCACCGCGCCGACTGAGAGGCCGTAGCGGGCAATCTCGTCGCGGTTGATCTTGAACTCGATGTAGTTGCCGCCCATCACTCGCTCGGCGTAGGCGCTGGCGGTGCCGGGGACTTGCCGCATGACCGGCTCGATCTCGGAGGCGATCCGTTCCAGCTCAGCCAGGTCCGGGCCGGCCACCTTGATGCCGACGGGTGTCTTGATCCCGGTGGCGAGCATGTCTATGCGGGTGCGGATGGGCATGGTCCAGGCGTTGACAAGCCCGGGGAACTGCACCGCCGCGTTCATGGCGTCAGCCAGCTCGTCGGGCGTGCGGCGGCGATGGGCAAGCAGGTTGCCGGCGGCGTCCCGGATGTCCACCGCAGGCCATTCGCTTTCCTCCTTCAGCCGGATGGTGGTCTCGATCATGTCCATCGGAGCCGGGTCGGTGGCGGTTTCGGCGCGGCCGACCTTGCCGAAGACCGATTGGACCTCGGGGAACGCGCGGATGATCTTGTCGGTCTGCTGCAGGATTTGCTTTGCCTGTGTGGGGCCGATGCCGGGGAAGGTGGTCGGCATGTAAAGCAGATCGCCCTCGTAGAGGGGCGGCATGAATTCGGAGCCGAGGTTCTGCCAGGGAAAGAGCCGGCCCATGCTTTCAGCCAGCTTTCTGGCGTCGCCTTCCGGCAGGCGGCTCGCGACCAACCTGTTCCAGGGCAGAAAGACCCACACGACAATCGCCGCCGCCCCCACAATGACCGTCCAGCGCCAGCGGATCACCCGATCTATGACCGGATGATAGACCCAGATCAGGAAGCGGTTCAGCGGGTTCTTCTCCTCCGGAAGCAGTTTACCGCGAATGAAGTAGCCCATCAGGATGGGAGCGAGCGTGATGGAAAGCAGGGCCGCCGCCGCCATGGAATAGGTCTTGGTGAAGGCCAACGGCTTGAACAAGCGGCCCTCCTGAGCTTGCAGCGTGAACACGGGGATGAAGGAGACGGTAATGACCAGCAACGAGTAGAACAGCGTCGGACCGACCTCGACGGCTGCATCCCGGATAATCTGCCAGTGAGGCTTCCTGCCGGCGTCATGCTCAAGGTGCTTGTGCGCGTTCTCGATCATGATGATGACGGCGTCCACCATGGCGCCGATGGCGATGGCGATGCCGCCCAGGGACATGATGTTCGAGCTGATGCCCTGCGCATACATGATGATGAATGAGATCAGCACCGCGATGGGCAGGATCAGGATGGCAACCAGCGCGCTGCGGAAGTGCAGCAGGAACAGGATGCAGACCAGCGCCACGACCAGGCTCTCCTCGAACAGCTTCTCCTCCAGCGTCTTGACCGCGCGCTGAATGAGCGCGCTGCGGTCGTAGGCGATGGAGCAGGTCACGTCGGCCGGCAACCCCTGCATGGCGTGGTCCAGCCGCTTCTTGACCTCCTGGATCACCTGCCGCGCGTTGGCACCGTATCGCACCACGACGATGCCGCCGACGGTCTCCCCTTCCCCGTTCCACTCGGCAATGCCGCGGCGCATGTCAGGGCCGATCTGGATGTTGGCCACCTGCCCGAGCAGGATCGGCACGCCGTTGGCGCCGACGCTGACCGCCACCTTCCTCAAATCATCCAGCCCCTGGATGTAGCCGCGCACACGGAGGATGAATTCCTTCTCCCCCATCTCCAGCGAACGCCCGCCCACTTCGCCGTTGCTGCGTTGGATAGCCATGCTCAGGTCGGCGATGGAGAGGTTATAGGCGCGCAGCCGTGCGGGGTCCACCGTCACCTGGTACTGCTTGACGAACCCGCCGACCGAAGCGACCTCCGACACCCCCTCGACGGAGGTGAGCTGATACTTCAGATACCAGTCCTGCATGGAGCGCAGTTCGGCCAGGCTGCGGTTGGTCGAATTAAGCGAATACATGAAGGCCCAACCGACCCCCGTGGCATCCGGTCCGAGCGAAGGCGTGACATTCTTCGGCAACTGACCGCTGAGACCGCTGAGGTATTCGAGCACGCGGCTGCGCGCCCAGTAGGGGTCGGTGCCGTCCTCAAAGATCACATAGACGAACGAGAAGCCGTAGAAGGAATAGCCGCGCACAACCTTCGCGCGGGGCGCGGAGAGCATCTTGGTGGTGATAGGGTAAGTCACCTGATCCTGGACGATCTGCGGCGCCTGGCCCGGCCATTCCGTGTAGATGATCACCTGCACATCCGACAGGTCCGGAATCGCATCCAACGGGATGTTGCGCACGGCGTAAACGCCGCCCAGAACAAGCGCCAGGGTGCTGACCAGGACGATGAACTTGTTCCTGAGGGAGAAGTCTATGATGCGCTGGAGCATGATGGCCAGAAAAGGGTGACGGAGTGTTGGACTGAAGTCACAGTGGCAAGCACCGCTGGAGATTTGACCCCGCTCATCAGGTCGGTTAACGTTTGGCTAATGCAGATGACCATAGAGATTCCGGACAAGCTCGCCAGGCAATTAGAGCCCGAGCGCGAACGAGTCGCTGAGATTATCGCCCGCGGGCTGCGGCGCACCTGGTCTGGAAGCTCCGCCTTACGGCAGGAGGTCATCTCCTTCCTGGCTCGGCGCCCGGCGGAGAAGGAGATCATTGAGTTCCGCCCATCGGAACGGGCCTCAGCGCGGGCACAGGAGCTTCTTCGCCGCAACCAGGAAGGTGCATTGACATCGGAGGAAGAGGCTGAGCTGGATGAAGCGTGCGAAGTGGACCGGTTCGTCTCGCTCATTAAAGCGGAAGTGCTGGCGCGACGAGCGGCGGCGGCATGAGCCAGGTGCGGATTCCGGCCACTCTCAGGGCCGCCGTTCGCAAACGGGCTGCGGAGCTCTGCGAATACTGCCGAATGCCCGAAACATTCGCATTGTTTGCCCATCAACCTGACCACGTCATTGCCGCTCAACACGGCGGCCAGACAGACCTCGATAACCTCGCGCTGGCCTGCATTCAGTGCAACCGGTCTAAAGGCCCCAACATCGCCTCGGTGGACCCCGAGACGAAACTCATCGTGCGCCTTTTCAATCCCAGAACCGACCAGTGGTCCGCGCACTACCGCACGGAAGGGGGACAGATCATTCCGGTAACCGCGGTGGCGCGAGCGACCGCAGCGCTGTTGAACTTCAGCGATCCGGACCGGCTGGAGGCGCGGCAAAGGTTGTGGCAGGCAGGTTACTACCCTGGCTGATTTGTGCTTCATGGCTTAGCGTTGAAGCCCATCACGCGAGGTGGCGGGAGTTTCGGGGTTGTGCTGCCTGCGCCAATTCTCCTCCGCGATCTTCCCGTGGTTCACCGTGCCCGTCTCAACGAGCTTCATATCGCATTTCGGACACACTCCCGGCTTATCGGAGACCACATCCGCGTGCGAGGCCATCGGGCAAGTGTATAGCCTTGGGATCACGGCCCCTGGAACGTCGTGAAGCGGAGCAGACACTCCCACGCCCGCACGCTCCACACTCCCACGCTCCACCGCCCCAGGCGTCCGCATCACCGGGATCAGCGTCATGGCGCACCGGGGGCACTTGCCGGGCTTGTCGGCGTGGACGTCGGCGTGCTCGGGCATGGGGCAGGTGTAATACTCGACCCGCCCGCCAGGCTGCACCCTGGAGAGCATCTCCTGCGGCACAGGCACCAATGCCATGCCGCACAGCGGGCAATTGCCAGGATGTTCGTATTCCAGCGCCACATGCTCCGGCATCGGGCAGAGGTAGGTGGCGATCGTGGAGCGTGGAGCGTCGGTAGCGTGGAGCGTAGAAAACGCCCCACCGCTTCCACGCTCTCCACTCTCCGCACGCTCCGAACGTGGCCTGACCATCTTCTGGATGGCCTCGCGCAACTGGCTTTCCGAGTCGAGCATGAACTGGCCCGAGGTCACGACGCGCTCGCCGTCACTCAATCCGCCCAGGACCTGGTAGCAGTTATCCCCGGAACGCTCGCCCAGCACCACCGAGCGAGGCTCGAAGTGCCCGCCCTCGAGGGCGATGAAGACCACATTGTTCTCGCCGCTGCGCAAGACGGCCGTGTCGGGCACGAGCAGCGCGGACGGGGACAATTCGACCGCCACCTCCACGGTGGCAAACATGCCCGGCTTCAGGAAGTAACCCGGGTTGTGGAATTCCATGCGCACCTTCGCTGTGCGCGTCTTTTCATCCACGGTCGGGTAGATATAGGTGACGCGCCCGCGGAACTTGCGGTCGGACAGGTAGGACAGGCTCACCGTCGCCTCCTGGCCCAACCGGACCGCCGGCAGGTCCTGCTCGTAAACCTGCGCCTGCACCCAGACCGTTCCCAGGTCGGCCAGCCGGTAGAGCTTCATCCCGGCCTCGACCATCTGACCCTCGACGACCATCTTCTCGACCACGATCCCGTCGCGCGGGGCGTTGATGCGGAGAGTCTTTCTTGCCTGCCCGTCCTTCTCGATTGCCGCAATCTGGTCGCCGGGAATATCGAGGAACTTGAGCTTGGCCAGGGCGCTGGCCTTCAACGCCCGGGCTCCGGCCCCGATGAGATTCGTGGGCTGATTCAGCGCCAGAAGATACTCGACCTGGGCGCTGTAAAGCTCCGGCGAATAGATATCGAAGAGCGGGTCACCCCGGTGCACCTGCTGTCCGGTCGCATCCACGTAGAGCTTCTCAATCCACCCCTTGAACTTGGTGGTCACGTCTGTGAGCGTGGTTTCGTCGAAGTCCACCACGCCGACGGTTCGCACCACCCGGCGCAACGGGCCGCGCGTGACCACACCGGTGCGGAGGCCCATGTTCTGCATGGTGACCGGGTCAATGGTGATGACGGCGGACCCGTCCGCACCGGGGGCGCCATTCGTGCCCGCCGGCTTGACGCCTGATCGCTTGAGAACCGGTGTCAACTTCATGCCGCAGATGGGGCAGTTGCCCGGATGGTTCTGGATGACCTGGGGGTCCATGCCGCAGGTGTAAAGCTGCTCCTCTTTGGCCGCGGTAGCGGAGGCGTGCTCGCGACCGCAGGCGGTGAACAGGAGAGTCGCGCCCAGTGCCAGCGCCAGGAGTGTGATTACTGATAAGACTGCGGGTCTGCTCTGCTGTGTCATAGACTACATTCCTTCCTTGGGGCTTGGCTTGGGAGTCGGGCCGCCGGGGAGCATTCCTCCTCCGCTCGCGCCCATTCCCCTGCCCGTCACGGACTGGCTCATGGCCGGCGCGCTCATCGGGGCGCTGGCGACAGGCATTCCCTCGGCGATCAGCGAAAGTTCTGCCAGCGTTTGCTCCCGCTGCGCCCGGGCTTCGACCTCGTCCAGGCTGAAGCGCAACAAGGTCTGCTGGGAATCGGTGAGGTTGAAGAAGTCAACCCGGCCGGCGAGGTAGCCGGAGCGGGCCATCTCCAGGGACTGGCGCTGCCTGGGGAGCAACTGGTTCCGCAGCAATTCGAGGTTGCGGCTCGCCTGGCGGTAGAGAAACGCTTTCTCGGCAACAGTCACCGCCAGGGCGATCTGCTCCCCCGAAAGCCGCGCCTCGCCCGCACGTTTACCGGCCTGCGCCCGGGCGACCTCCGCCGCGAGCTTGTCACGCCACAGCGGCAGGCTGACCGTGCCCCACGGACGATAGACTGTCGGGATCATCTTCACATCGGCCATCACCCCCAGGCTGGTATCGGGCATCCGGGCTTTGTAGGCCAGGGCAATCGCGGCCTCAGCCGTGCGCACATCGGACTCCATCTCCTTCAGTCGCGTATTCCTGGCAAGGGCGCTCGCCAGTACCTTCTCCGATGCCAAATCCGAGGGGGCGGACTCAATCTGTTCCGGCACAGGCGGCGCCGGCTGGTCGGATTGAAGACCCAGGGCGGCCTTGAACTGGGCCATCAACGGACCGCGGGAATCCTCAAGGTTGGCGATCTCAGCCTCCAACTTCGCCTGCTCGATTTGCGCGCGCAGCACGTCCTGCAAAGTCGCCTTGCCGACCTCATTCTGCGCGCTGGCAAGACTCGCCAGGCTGGACAGCAGGCTGAGGTTCTCGCGGTTGACGCGGATTCGCTCCTCCAGGAAGTAAAGCTGGTAGTAGGCACGCTCGACGGCATAGGCGCTCACGAGGGAAGCGCCCTTGAACGCAAAATACTTCGCCTCGCTTTCACCCGCCGCCACCGCCCCGGCGGCCCGCAGCTTCCCCAATCCCGGGAAGTTCATCATCACGCCGGGCATGAGCGAGGTAACAACCTCCTGGATGTCCATCTGGAAGGTCAGTTGCGGATCAGGCAGGGATCGCTCGACCGTGATGCGCTCGACGGAAGCCAGCCAGTCAAAATAGGCCGCCTCCACTTGCGGCTGATTCAGCAGTGCGTAGGTGAGGAAATTGCTGAGGCTGGATTGGCTGGTCAGCACCGGCAGATCGGGCTTCCGGCCTTCCGGCCGGTAATAGCCGGCGACCTCCCGGACCTGGCGTCGGGCTTCTTTTTCGCCCTGGATAGCCACCCCCTTGCATCCGACCAGGAGGAGGAGGAGCAGGGGGAAACATCGAACATCCAACATCCAACATCCAACATCCAACATCGAATGTCCGGCAAGCTTAATGCGGGCATTCACTGGAAGCGGGTTGTTCGATTTGCGGATCACACTACTCCTTACGCCGCGGAATGGGGGATCCCTCACAAAAGATTGATTGAGGGGTTTGGCACAGCTCGGCGTATTAACCTCGGAATAAGTATGAGCGACAACCGTGGCTGCCGCAAACGACAGAATAGGAACCAGCGCAGCCTCCGGGGTGGACTCGCGAGTTGCCGGGAGCGCCGACATTCTTGTCGGCCTGTTCGTGTGGCCGCCCAGAGGCAACCTGGGAACACGCCGACAAGAATGTCAGCGCTCCACCGCGAATGCGGCGCAACCTCGGTCCGCGCCAATTAGTAATGGCGCCGATGTAATGCCATCCGTATGTTAGCCGGGGCGGCGATTCAACCCGCCGCCCCTTGTAAAATGAAACCGGAACACCCAATGCAGAGCGACGAAGTCTTGCGCCAAACGCTGCAGCAATGGAAGGTGAACTCCTCTTTGCCGCCGCGCTTTCAGGAGCAGGTATGGCGCCGGATCGAGCTGAGCGAGGCGCAGGTTGAGCTGCCAGCCTGGCTGCGGCTCTGGAACCGGCTGAGCGCCGCCCTGACCCGCCCCTCGTTGGCGGCCAGCTATGTGACGTTGCTGCTGCTGTCCGGGGTGCTGGGCGGCTATTTGCAGGCCCACATCAGCCGGACCCATGCCAGCGGGGACATGGCCGCGCGCTACGTGCAGATGGTCTCCCCGTTCCAAAGTCCGCACCATTGAGAGAATGCGACGCCCGGCTCTAATCCTGGTCGCCGGCATGGCCGCAGCGGTGCTGGCCTACGCGGGAGTCTACTATTCCAGAACAGCCGACTGCTGCCACAAAACGCAAGGCGGAGCGCCCGAACTCGCCTGGCTCAAGCAGGAATTCGGACTGGGCGACGCCGAGTTCAAGCGCATCGCCGAGATGCACGATTCCTACCTCTCGGGCTGCGCGGAGCGCTGCCACCGCATTGACCTGAAGAACCAGGAGGTGGCGCAACTGCTGGCCGCCACCAATCACATCACCCCCGAGATCGAGAAGGCCCTGGCCGAGGCAGCCCTCTTGCGCGCCGATTGCCAGAAGAAGATGCTGCAGCACTTCTACGATGTCAGCCAGACCATGCCGTCCGAGCAGGGCAGGCGCTACCTGGCCTGGGTGCAGAAACAGACCATCCCCGCGGATAGTCACAGCCAGATGCACCATTAGACTTGCGCCCGATGGCTGGCGACTTTGACCTGGAGGATCGGGAGGACATGGCCCGCTTGAACGCAGGCCACGATGTCGCCTTGAACGCCCTCATGGACCGCCACGGCGAGCGACTCTTCCACTACCTGCTGCGCCAGCTCAACAACGAAACCGACGCCGCCGACCTCGCGCAGGAAACCTTTGTGCGCGTTTACCATCACCGCGCCCGCTTCGATCCCGGCCAGCGATTTGCCACCTGGCTCTACGCCATCGCAACCAACCTCCTGCGCGACCGCTTCCGCTGGCATAAACGACATCCCCAAGTGTCCCTGGACGCCGAACCCGACGGGGCCGGCGCCATCGTGGATACCTTGCCCGACGGCTCGGCGTCAGCGAGCGAGCGGTTGGTCGCTGAGGAGCGAGCCGTCGAGGTGCGCGCAGCAATCGAGTCCCTGCCGGAAGAACTGCGCACGCCCCTCATTCTCTCCGAGTACGAGGGCCTGTCCCATGCCGAGATCGGGGCCGTTCTGGCCTGCTCCGCCAAAGCCGTCGAGACCCGCCTCTACCGCGCCCGGAATCACCTCCGCAAGCGCCTGGCGGGGATGCAGCAGGATTAGAATCAGGGCTTGGCTTTCTTCGCCTTGGCCTCCTCCACGCATCCCGCATCCCGCATCCCGCATCACGCATCCCGCATCACGCATCCCGCATCCCGCATCACGCATCCCGCCGCGAATCAGGACTTCGCTTTCTTCGCCTTGGCCTCTTCCTCCTCGATCTTCTTGATATACTTGGCGGGGTCCTTCTTGAAGTCCTTCACGCAGCCTTTGCAGCAGAACTTGATTTCGCGCCCTTCGTAGTCATAGACGAACGGGTCCCCCATTTCGCCCAGCTTGTCGCCGGTCACAATGCAGACCTTGAGCGTGTAGGGCTTGAGCTTTGCCTTCTTGTCCGCCGCAAAGCCCGCCAGCGGCGCGGCACAAAAGGCAACAAGCAGGACACCGACCGTGAGAGTTCGTATTCGATTCATAGATTCAGTTTCAGTTAACATCCATTCTACGCCGGCCAGGGCGGCATCCCTCAAGATTATTGCGATCAACCGCAGAGAACACAGAAAGGGAAGCAGGGCCTCAATCCTCTCCCGATCTCCCATCTTTGTGATCTTTGCACTGCTATGCCCCGATTTGATCGCAGGATGCGAAGATTTAACGCAGAGGGCGCAGAGATTCGCAGAGGGTTCCTCTTCTCTGCGTTTCTCCGCGCTTTCTCTGCGTCTCGGCGTTAAGAATGCTGGCTTCGGTTGCGGCTCCGCCGCGCTGTATCTCTGCGGTTCCAATCCGTTTGCCACGGTTGAATAGTTACGGCTTAGATTTTTCCAAGACTGAGCCGGGGGATGCCAGAACCCTGCCTGCGGAGGTAAAACCCGTCCGTTTCCATGCCAGACCCGGGACATCCGGCAAGCGCTCTGGCACCCTGCACATTGGAGCCGTTTGTTACATTCCCAGGCTGCGCGCCAGCGTGACAATGTAACAGACGGCCCCAAGGCCCTTCCCGGCGGCCCCGGTGCCGTGCCTCCCCGG
>JAPLUA010000416.1 GCA_026397855.1 Verrucomicrobiota bacterium
CTTTGGCGTTGACGTGCAGAATGCCGTTGGCGTCGATGTCGAAGGTGACTTCGATCTGCGGCACGCCGCGCGGGGCCAGCGGGATGCCGTCGAGGTGGAACACCCCGAGGTTTTTGTTGTCGCGCGAGAGCGGACGCTCGCCTTGGAGCACTTTGATTTCCACCCCCGGCTGGTTGTCGCTGTAGGTGGAGAAAATCTGCGATTTGCGGGTCGGGATGGTCGTGTTGCGCTCAATCAGCTTGGTGAAGACAGATCCAAGAGTTTCGATCCCGAGGGACAAAGGCGTCACGTCAAGCAGCAGGACGTCTTTGACTTCGCCTTTCAGCACGCCGGCTTGAATGGCCGCGCCAACCGCCACAACTTCGTCCGGGTTCACACCCTGGTGCGGCGTCTTGTTCACGAGCTTGTGAGCGGTATCCACCACTTTGGGCATGCGGGTCATGCCGCCGACCAAAACCAGTTCGTCAATCTTCTCGGCCGGGATATCGCCATCCCGGAGGCAGTTCCTCACCGGGGTAATGGTGCGCTCGAACAGATCATCGCAAAGCTGTTCCATCTTTGCGCGCGTCAGCTTCATGCTGATATGCTTCGGGCCGCTGGCATCCGCAGTGATGAAAGGCAGATTGATTTCGTAAACCTGCGAACTGGAGAGGGAGATCTTGGCCTTTTCGGACTCCTCTTTGATCCGCTGCAGGGCGTCAGCCTGGTTGCGCAGATCCATGCCGTTCTCCTTCTTGAATTCGTCGAGAATCCAATCCATGATCCGGCCATCCCAGTCGTCGCCGCCCAAGTGGGTGTCGCCGTTGGTGGCTTTCACCTCAAAGACGCCGTCGCCGATTTCGAGCACGGAGATGTCGAACGTGCCGCCGCCAAGGTCATAGACAGCGATCTTCTCGTCCTTTTTCTTGTCCAGCCCGTAGGAGAGCGAGGCCGCCGTGGGCTCATTGATGATTCGAAGAACCTCCAGGCCGGCAATCCGGCCCGCGTCCTTGGTGGCCTGCCGCTGGGAGTCGTTGAAGTAAGCCGGCACCGTGATCACCGCCTGGTTAATCTTTTCGCCCAGGCGCATTTCCGCATCGGCCTTCAACTTGGCGAGGATCATTGCGGAGATCTCTGCCGGAGTGTATTGCTTGGGCTTGCCTTCAACCTCCACCTCGACAGCCACATCGCCGTTGGCCGCCGCGACCACCTTGTAGGGAACGCGCTTGCGCTCCTCTTCCACCTCGATGAACTTGCGCCCCATGAAGCGCTTGATGGAGTAAATGGTATTCCTGGAATTAGTAACCGCCTGCCGCTTGGCCGCATCGCCAACCAACCGCTCGCCGGTCTTGCTGAAAGCCACCACGGACGGCGTCACTCTCCGCCCTTCGGAGTTCTCAAGCACTAGCGGCTCGCCCCCTTCCATCACGGCCATGCAGGAGTTCGTCGTTCCTAAATCAATGCCAATAACTTTTGCCATAATGTGCTACTGAATAAAATTATCCAGTATCCCAGCAAGCATTGGCGATGCCAACCATACGAGTTACACCTAACCCATTGTGGTTATAACAATTAGTATTGAATCTACGGCATAAAAGAGGCTGAATAACTGTGCCATGTGCGCCACTGTGGCACACCTAAAAGGGCTGCAGTGGGCCCCAATGGCACAACCCGAACGCGTTGAGGCACCCGACTCGGCATTCCCAGCGGGGCAAGCGACCTCGTGAACGAATCCCTGACCCAACTCCAACGTCTGGCCTGGCGGCCTTATGCCTGAAAGAGCTGTCCGCAGGTCAGCCGAGGAATGAGCAGACGTATTCGCAGATTCCCGTCGCTACCTCGATGTCGAAGCCGGACTTCGCTGGCACATCAAAGGATTGCCCTCCGGAGAAGTTCTTCCAGTCGGGTGCCCCATCGAGTTTGACCCGACAAGCGCCGGCGATGATTTCCATGCGCTCGGCAGCGTTGGTACCGAAATGAAAAGCACCGGGATAAATCAAGCCGATGGTCTTGCGACTGCCGTCCGGGAACACCAGGCTGTGGCTGACGACTTTGCCGTCAAAGTAGATATTGGCTTTGGCGATGGCGGTTACACCGCTGTATTCATGCTGTGGCATGCCTCTTATTTACCGGAACTCGCGCCGGGCGCAAGCTGCTTCCGGGCGGACCCATCCCCCTCGCCTCAGCAATCGAACCCCGGCCGCAGCCGGTGCGCCTTGCCCAATCTGGCGTTCAGGCCCTGGGTGGGCCCTTCATGAAAGGCGAGAATAGATCAATGGGCACAGGCAGGAAAGTCGTGGTGTTATGCTCGCTGGCGATCTCGCGCATGGTTTGGAGGAATCGCAGTTGGAGAGCGATCGGCTCCTTGCTGATCATGGCGGCGGCCTGGACCATTTTCTCGGCGGCCTGGAACTCGCCTTCGGCGTTGACGATCTTGGCGCGGCGCTCGCGTTCGGCCTCGGCTTGTTTGGCCATCGCGCGCTTCATGCTGTCGGGCAAGGACACGTCTTTCACTTCGACCGCAGTGACCTTTACCCCCCAAGGTTCGGTCTGGCGGTCAATGATTTCCTGCAGCTTGAGGTTGATCACGTCCCGCTGCGCGAGCAAATCGTCCAGCGGGGCCTGGCCGAGGACGCTGCGCAGAGTGGTCTGGGCGATCAGTGAGGTCGCTTTCCAGAAGTTCTCAACCTTGACCACCGCGGCGATCGGATCCACAACGCGGAAATAGACGACGGCATCCACGGTAGCGGGGACATTGTCGCGAGTCATGATTTCCTGCTTGGCCACATCAATGGTGACGACCCGGAGGTCCATCTTGACCATGCGGTCCACCATGGGGATCAGGATGATCAACCCCGGCCCTTTGGCATCGAGCAGCTTGCCGAGGCGGAAAATGACGCCGCGCTCGTACTCGCGCAGGATGCGGACGGCCTGCGGCAGAATGATGGCGGCCAGGATGAGGACCGGCACAATCCAAGCCGTTACGTTAAACAATCTGCGTATAAGGTCTTCCATAATTCTCCAGCTATGTTTGTTTTGGTTTCACTTTCAAAGTCAGGCCGTCAATGGCGGTAATTACCACCGCCTGGCCCGGCTCAATCGGCACGTCGCTGATCGCATTCCAGTATTCGCCCTCGACAAAGACCTTGCCGCTGGCGCCGTCAATCCGGGCGAGCGCTGGAGCCGTTTTGCCCAGCATGGTTTCCTTTCCGGAGCGTACAGGCAGAGACTGGGCGCGCATGCCCTTGGCCACGACGAACGTGAAAAATGCCGCCGTCACCAGCGTCGCCGGAATAATGTAAACCAGGGAGAGGCGGAAAGCCTCATCGCCCCTGTTGAAGAGCATGAGCGATCCCAGGAAAAAGGACAGGATGCCCCCGAAGGTCAGCACGCCGTGCGTGGGCGCGAAGATGTCCGCAATGAACAAGCCAATCGCCATGCCGACAAGCGCCAAACCGGCGGTGTTGATGGGAAGAATGGCGGACATGCACAGGACCAGGATGAGCGCTATGGCGCCCGCCACGCCGGGCAGGATCGCGCCGGGGCTGCTCAACTCGCCGATGATCCCGTAAATCACGACCAGCATCAGGATAAACATCACCTCGGGCCGCAGAACCGTGTGCAGGAAGCTCTCGCGGATGGTCATGGGGATTTCCAGGACTTTCGCCCGGGCCGTGTGCAGCGCGTGGGAGTTGACCTCGCGGCCGTCAATCCGCTCGAGCAAATCGGGCAGGCTCCTGGCAATGAGGTCAATCACCTTAAGTTCCAGCGCCTTCTCGGCGGTAATCGAGGCGCTCTCCACCACAGCCGACTTGGCCCACTCGACGTTGCGATGCCGCTTCTCCGCGATGGACTCGGCGAAGCTGGACGTGTCGTTCTCCTGCTTCTTCTTCATCACGTCGTCAACCTTCTCGGCCTCGCCGCCCATGCCGATGCTGACGGGATGAGCCGCGCCAATCCGGGTGTGTGGTGCCATGGCGGCAATGTCCGCAGCGATGGTGATGAACGCGCCCGCGCGGCCCGCCCGGGCTGGCGCAGGTGCCACATACACCACGGTGGGCACCCTGGATTCGTAAAGCTTCGCCACGATGTCCTTGGTGGAATCGAGCAACCCCCCCGGGGTATCAAGTTGGATCACCAGACACGCGTCACCCCGATCACCGGCCAGATCAATCGCACGGGCAATGTAACTGGCCGTAGCCGGGCCGATTGCGCCCCTGACATTGATAAGGCTGACATCAGCCGCCGGCAACGTGACAGCGAAGCCGCAGGTCAAACCGGCCAACAGAATGATGGCCCAACGCTTCATGGCATCCTCGATATGCACAACAGTAGCCCACAAAGGTAGTAGAACGCAATGGATATTTGGCGACATGGATATTTGGCGGGCACCAAAGCGTCTATCTCTTTGGCCTCAAAGGCAACCAAAGCGGCATTCTGGAGCGGGCCCAAAATGGTTCGACCATGCGTCCCACTAAAAAGTTTCAGCGCAGTTTTGTCAGGTTTTTCCGCACTGGACGCGCGCAAGTAGTCGGCGAAACGGTTTTCATAACTCCGCCGTAACATCCTGCACTAAAAGCACGAAAAGCATTGCACGTCCGGGGGTTTTCTGCCTTTATCTCATCTGCCGATGCCGGCAGGGAGGCGATTTTCCTACCGGAAGCGCGCCAGTTGTGGCACATTGGCCAAAGCACTATAATGTGAATCGCAGCCGAATGCAGATTGTTTACTCGGGCCATGTGCAAGGCGTCGGGTTTCGTTATACCGTCAAGTCGGTCGCCAGCGGGTTTGAGGTGATCGGCACTATTCGCAATCGTCCTGATGGCGCCGTGGAATTGATCGCGGAGGGAGCCAAGGACGAGTTGGGTGCATTTCGGCAGGCGATTCGGGAATCGGGCGTGGACCACTTCATCCGGAACGAGGATGTGTCCTGGGCAGAAGCAATGAATCAGTTCCGCGGGTTTGAAATCGTAAGATAGTGGCAGGATAGTGACATGAAGTTTGCAATCATAGCCGACATTCACGCCAACCTGGAAGCGTTCCAGGTTGTTCTTGAGGATATTAAACAGCAGAAGTGCACCCATTTCGCCTGCCTCGGCGATGTGGTCGGCTACAATGCCAATCCCAAGGAGTGCCTGGACATCGTTCGCAATATGAACATACCCGTCGTGAAGGGGAATCACGACGAATACTGCTCCACCGACCAGCCGCTGGATGGCTTCAACCCGGCCGCCGCCGAAGCCGTGAACTGGACCCGGAAACAGTTAACCTCCGAGGACCGGCAATGGCTGCGCGATCTGAAATACGCGCGGATGGTCACCAACTTCACCATCGTCCACGCCACCCTTGATGGCCCCCAGCGCTGGGGTTATGTCTTTGACAAGCTTGCTGCCGCCGCCAGCTTCACCTATCAGAATACGGCCGTCTGTTTCTTCGGGCACACCCATGTCCCCGTCGCATTCATTCGCGACAACATGGTGCGGGGCGGCACCTACTCCAAGTTCAAGACCGAGGCGGGCAAGAAGTACTTCGTTAACGTGGGTGCGGTCGGCCAGCCGCGGGATAACAACCCCAAGGCCGCTTACGTGGTTTACGACGTGGACGAGGGGACGATTGAACTGCGGCGGCTGGAATACGACATCGCCACTGCACAGCGGAAGATCCTGGATGCCGGCTTGCCCCCCCGTTTAGCGGAGCGCCTGGCTTTCGGGCGTTAGCCGCATCCAATGAGGCCTTCGGTCTCAGTGCCATTCCCTGCCAGGCATGGCGAGCCGAACTCCGTTTCGGCGTGAAGATTCTCATACTAAAGCCCAGTTCCCTCGGCGATGTTGTTCAGGCGTTGCCCGTGCTCCGCCTCATCAAGAAGCATCTTCCTGCGAGCCAGGTCTATTGGTGGATTGACGCGAACCTGGCCCCGATGATCGAGGGTGACCCCGACCTCGCCGGGATCGTTCACTTCCATCGCCGGCGGTGGGCCGCGCCCCGGCATTGGCCCGAAATCGCCCACAGCATCCGATGGATGCGGGAGCAGGCTTTCGACTGGGTCATTGACCTGCAATGCCTCATGCGCAGCGGCGTGTTCGCCTGGCTGGCGAACGGAAAATTGACGATTGGCCTGGATGAACCGCGCGAAGGCGCGCGGGGATTCTACGACCTGATTGTGAGGCGCCCCTCCCCCCTTACGCACGCAGTGGACTGGTATCTCGATGTTTTGCCCCCGCTGGGCGTCCCGGTGCACTGGGATTTCGAATGGTTGCCCGAGCGCTCCACCCCGGCCCGGGCCATTCGACAGAAGTGGCCCGTTGACGGAGCGCGATGGATCATCCTTCAGCCGGGCGGGCGCTGGGCCAACAAACGCTGGCCAGTCGAACACTACGTCGAACTGCTGCGCCAGGTCGCCGCTCGACACCCGGAAATGCGCTTTGCCATCCTGGGCGGAAGCGATGAGCAACCCCTGGGGGAAACCATTGCCGGTGCCGCCGGGCAGCGCTGTCTTGATCTCACGGGAAAGCTATCTCTGCCGGAAATGACGGAATGGATCCGCCTGAGCGAATTGATGGTGACCAACGACACCGGACCAATGCATGTGGCCGCCGCCATGGGAAAGCCCGTGGTCGCCCTGTTCGGCCCCACCTCGCCGCATCGCACCGGGCCTTACCGCCAACTGGAGCATGCGCAGCAACTGCCGCTGCCCTGTGTGCCTTGCCTCAAGCCGCGCTGCCGGCACTCTAAGCCTCTCGAATGCCTCCGCGCGCTGCCGCCATCCGCCGCCGTGCAGGCAGTCCTGGCACGCCTGGGAGGCCTTTGAGTCCAAGGAGGAGGCACCTTCCCGGGCTTTTGCGGCTTGCTACCCTTTGCGGCCGGACTAAAGTAAGTTCATGAAGCGAATCGGCTTATGGATCTCTTTCCTCCTGGCGGTGCTGGCACCGGCATCGGCCCAGGTTACCGTTGAAGTCTCTCTGGACCAGGACCAATTCCTTCCGGGCGAAGCAATCATCGCCGCGGTCCGCATCACCAACCGCTCCGGCCAGACATTGCGATTGGGCGCCGACGTGGATTGGCTTACGTTCTCGATCGAGTCGCGCGACCGGGAGGTTGTGCCCAAGTCCGGCGAGGCTCCGGTAACGGGCGAGTTTTTGCTCGCCTCTTCCAAGGTCGCCACAAAGCGAGCGGACCTCGCCCCCTACTTTTCCGCCAGTGTCCCGGGCGGTTATTCGGTCAATGCCACCGTCCAGATCAAGGAGTGGAATCGCGTCATTACCAGCGAGCCCAGGAAGTTCAACATTATCGAAGGCTCCAAGCTCTGGGAGCAGGAGATCGGGCTGCCTCAAACAGCTGGCGCAACCAATTCCACCCCCGAAGTTCGCAAGTATATCCTGCAACAGGCACGCTACCTTAAGACCCAGCTCCGCCTCTATTTGCGGCTGACCGATGCCTCGGGGAGCAAGGTGTTCCGCGTTTTTCCTGTCGGCTCCATGGTTTCTTTCGGCCAGCCTGAACCGCAGGTGGACCGGTTCAGCAACCTCCACCTGCTCTACCAGGACAAGCCGCACGCGTTCAATTACACCGTGTTTAATCCCGACGGCCAGGTGGTTGTCCACCAGACCTACGACTACATCAACACCCGTCCGCGGCTTCATCCGGAGGGTGATGGACGAATCACCGTGACGGGAGGCACCCGCCGGTTCACTCCTGGTGATTTGCCTGAAATCAAGGGCAGCACTGCCGACGACGACAAGCCCCTGGCACCCGTGCCGCCGGTCGAGATCAAGCCCCCCAAACCCTGATCCGCGGTCCCTGCCGGCCAGCGCTGTTTGCGCGCGAGTCATTCCGCGCAGCCTGACCGAAGATGCCAGGAACCAAGGCATCACCCGGAAGCGATGCGCTCAAAACAGAAGAATCTTTTTGAACAGGCGGCAGTGCTGTTGTATCTTATAGATAGGGCGATCTTAGATTTCGCTGTTCGTTTAGGGTTAGCATAGTGGTTTTGCTTGTAATGCGGTTCGAGCAGCGAGCAAATAGTTGGCCGCATTACCCTTCTGAGCGCCTGGGTGACGGCGTATAAACCTCGTCACCACTGAGAGCCGGATGCGAGTCCGGCTCTTTGTTTTACCGGACCTCCGTTGCCTCGGAGCAGCACGGACGGGCTGATGTGAGTTCCGACACCCGGGGTGTTACGGAATATCGGCCCCCGGACCTTTCTGCCCCGAGGCGTGAAACCAGCACAAGCGTTGCACTCGCCCAGGTTGGCCGCTGTCCCGCGGGGATGACCGGTGGTGCAACGGTGGCGTCCCGGTGTTTCTCCCATGGGGGTCAACCCTCATGGGAGAAACACCGGGACACCACCCTGCTGCCACCGGGGAGGCACGCCTGGGAAGCGATGGCAAAGAGCGGGTGTGCCTTTGTTACAGGGTCACCCGGATGTTACTCTGAAAATCGAATTGCAGTAGGCGTTCCCGCTGTTATCCTGCAGCGGATGAAACACCAACTCGACTTTGAGAAGCCGATTGCAGAGCTGCAAAACAAGCTTGAGGAGTTGAAAAGACATCCGGGGGAGCATTCCCTGGGCATCAGTTTTGAGGATGAGGTGGCTTTGATCGAGAAAAAGATCGAAGAAACCCGTCGCCAGATCTTTGCAAACCTTAGCGCGTGGGACCGGATCAAGATCGCCCGGCACCCGAAGCGGCCATTTACCCTCGACTACATCCGGATGGCCTTCAGCGATTTTAATGAATTGCACGGGGACAGGCTGTTTGCCGAGGATCGGGCGATGGTCGCCGGTTTTGCGACGCTCGGAGGGCATAAGGTCATGGTCATTGGCACCCAAAAGGGCCGTGATACCAAGGAGAATATCCGCCGCAATTTCGGTTCCGCACATCCCGAGGGCTACCGCAAGGCTCTCCGACTGATGAAGCTGGCCGACAAGTTCGGCCTGCCGATCATTACCCTCATTGACACCGCGGGGGCGTATCCGGGCATCGGGGCGGAGGAACGGCATATCGCCGAGGCCATTGCGGTGAACCTGCGGGAGATGATGGTATTTGGTGTGCCCATTATCGCCGCCGTCATTGGTGAAGGCGGGTCCGGTGGTGCCCTCGGCATCGGGGTGGCCGATCGCGTCCTCATCCTGGAAAATGCCTACTACTCCGTCATCAGCCCGGAGGGCTGCGCCGCGATTCTTTGGAAAGACCGGTCGGCGGCGGCCAAAGCGGCCGAGGCGCTCAAGATCACAGCCAGGCACCTGCTGGAATTGGGGTTGGTGGATGAGATCGTGCCTGAGCCCCTCGGCGGCGCGCACACCAAACCGGACAAGGCTGCCCAGACGCTGCGCGAGCATCTGCTGAAGCACCTGGAGGATTTGATCGCCATGCCGGAAGCTGAGCGCCTGAAGGGGCGTTATGCCAAGTTCCGGGCGTTCGGCCATGTCGCCGAAAAACAAGAGCCCGCAACTGAAAAGGCCGAAGCGTAAAGTCACTCCCGGCCCGCGATCGCTCGCCATGCTTTATCCTCTCACTTTTCACCCTATCTTCAAGGAACGGGTCTGGGGCGGACGCAACCTGGAACGGCTCTACGGCAAGGCCCTTCCGCCAGATGTGCCCATTGGGGAATCCTGGGAAATCAGCGACCGGCCCGGCGACGCCTCCGTGGTGGCCAATGGCCCACTGGCAGGCAAAGACCTGCGATGGCTGATGCTGAACCATCGCCAGAAACTGCTCGGGGCCGCCCGGGCAGAAGCCGGACGCTTTCCCTTGCTGATCAAGATTCTCGACGCGCAGGAGACTCTTTCGGTCCAGGTTCATCCCCCGGCCGACAAGGCGGCCAACCTTGGCGGAGAGCCGAAGACGGAGATGTGGTATGTCGC
>JAPLUA010000490.1:0-2351 GCA_026397855.1 Verrucomicrobiota bacterium
GCCGCCCGGCTCCGTCTGGAAGATATGTTTGACGGTGCCGTTCGTTTCCACCGCGCACACCTCCAGCCGGCCATCCACGTTCTGCCCGACGGTGGCGGGGGCCACCACTCGCCCGCCCAGGACTCTCCAGCCGGACCAGTTGTGCGTCTGGCGTTTTTGCTGGATGCAACACAACGCATGACTGGCCCGGTCCACGGCGAAGACCTCGATCTCGCCGGCGGCATTGGTTGCGGCGGCTAATCCGGGCAGCCAGGAACCGCCCAGGCTGGACCAGGCCGACCAATCGCCACCCGGCTGCCTTTGCCAGCGGTAGCGCAGCATGCCATCGGCGTCTATTTTGAACAATTCCAGGCGACCACCCGAGTCACGCGCCACCGCCAGCGGGCTCAAGGGAAAATCGGCCGCGGTCGATCCCCAAAGCGTGAGGGTGAAAGCAACGGCCCAAAAGGACAAGCGATGCCAGGACTGAACGAAAATCGGCATGAAGCTTCTGACACTTTCAGCCGCCTCGCTTCCCATGTCAATTGCAGGGTTCAGAATCTTGAATTGCACCAACAAGCACCATTGACCCTTCAAATATCCGCCACCCCACCCGGTGGCTGCACCGCTCAGGCGCTCGTCTTTGCCAGTCGCCGTGCACGGGATGGGAGCGGGTTCGGATCAGCTTCAGGGTCTTCATGATGCCGTCCAGCGACGCTTCGGTCCTGGCCAGTAGCCTGCCTCGACTGTTCAGCCCGCTGCCCGGGTTTTGCGCGACGACCTGGGCTTGCGTTGGGATCACCCGCAACCGCAAAGTAATCCTCGTCGGCAATCCGGGGTATTCCCATCACCAGCACTCGCAGCTTTCCCTGAGCTCCGTGAACCACCCGCGGCGGAATCTGAATCAGCGACCCTTTCCGAATCTTGTGCCGGGTGCCGTCCAGCACCATCACGTCCCGGCCTTCCAGGACATAATACAACTCGGTCGTTCGCTTGTGAAAGTGCGGTTGAGAATCCCCGATGTCCACCACATGCACATACGCCGCAGGAGCCAGTTCCTGGTCCTCCCGGCTCAGCAACCGATCTCTCCACCCGCAACCGGTGCGCTCGCGCGGCTTCTGCCTCGCGTGCCGCACGATAATCTTCGCTGCGCTTCTTTTGCTCATATCGACTGGCAGGCAGGGTAGCCGCAGAGGCGCAACTGGCAATGGCGGAGTGCGGGTGCAATCGAATCAGCTCTTGTCTTCCGGGCATCCCTCTCCCCGGCCCACTTATCTGGAAAGCGTTAATCAAGGGCGACGAACTCAGGACTATTCGGCCCGATGGGGCGGAACAGAAATGGCAGCGAGCCCAAAACGGAGAGCGAGCTATACACGCTTTTCGGCGGAGCGAATGGCGGCGGCCGCTGCCACTTGGCAGACCCGGGCGCCTGGCGCCCGACGCCATCGCTCGCCTCCGCGTCAGTTTATGGACGTGCTCCTTCCGAAGATGTCTCAGCCAATGATAAAGTCAGCAAGGTTTTCGCAGTCGGAGGCTGCTCAGACCACGGATGGGCCGCGCCTTGGTCGGGATTCCGCCCCTTGACAATGGCTGAGACCGGCCAGAGCTTATTGGGAGCAGTTTAACAGAATGTGAAGTTTATGAAACAGTTGGCTATACTGGTCTTGAATTGTGCCGCTCTGGCGGCCAACGGCCAAGTGACGAATGTGGAAAGGCTTCTCGAATCAACCGGCGGGAAGCGCGGAACACAGACAACGGCCGTAACGGTGACCGAGAAAAGGACGGAGATCAACAAGGGGAATGTCGCCTATAGCGGTGTCGCCGTGCAGGCATTGAGAGTTAATCCCCTCCAACTCGTGAATCCGGCGGCGCCGCCCAGGTACGGTTTCGCCCAGGACAACATGGTACGAGACCCCATTACCGAAAGGGCTTCCGGGCTGAGCATCTTCTCCATCCGGTTCTGAGCTACCTTCCTCCCGGAAGGTGCTTGCCGTAGTCAAATGGCCGGAGCGACAGGATTTGAACCTGCGACGTCTTGGTCCCAAACCAAGTGCTCTACCAGGCATCAGGAAATGGTCGGAGCGACAGGATTTGAACCTGCGACGTCTTGGTCCCAAACCAAGTGCTCTACCAGGCTGAGCTACGCTCCGTCAACCGTGGACCATAGTTTACTTCACAACACACCCCGGAAGCAATGACAAATTAGATCGGCGACACAATTAGGGAGGGTTCGGCCGATCCCGGGTGTGTGCTTGCAATCCGGATCAAACAGCGGGGCGGCTGTCGCGGGCGGCCAGAGTGCGGTTCTTGGCCCTGGATTCCGCGGCCAGGCGTGATTTGAACCGGAGAAACTCCTTCTGCAGGGCTGGGTT
>JAPLUA010000490.1:2380-8173 GCA_026397855.1 Verrucomicrobiota bacterium
AGGCCGGCGTTGCGGGCGCCGCCAATCGCCACGGTTGCGACAGGTATGCCGCTGGGCATCTGGACGATGGAGAGGAGGGAGTCGAGCCCTTTGAGGGCCTTGCTTTCAATGGGCACGCCGATGACCGGGAGGATCGTAAAAGCCGCCGCCACCCCGGGCAGATGCGCCGCGCCCCCGGCTCCGGCAATGATGACGCGCAGCCCGCGGGCGTTGGCCGTGCTGGCATAATGTTCCAAATCCCGCGGGGTGCGGTGAGCCGAAATGACCCTCACCTCATGAGGAATGCCGAATTCCGCACACGCGTCGGCGGCTGCCTTCATCGTGGGCCAATCGGAGTCGCTGCCCATAATGATCCCGACCGCCGGCTTCGTGCCGCGGGCCTTTTTCATAATCCGTTTAGTTTCCTGTGCCATAGCTGAAGTCATTAAAGAGGGTCACGCTATCTGCCTTGGTCCACATTCCAGCCTTTCCTGCATTGCGGAAGGTGCTGTCCTCCACTTCAAAGAGGCGTTTGCCATCGAGGATCACCCCGAAGCGGCCATCCTTGAGCTCAACACGCAGGATATGCCATTGCGCCGGGGCGACCGGGGCCTTAACGCCGTAGCCGCCCTTGCGGCCCACGATGTCCAGGGCGCTGCGCTTCCCTGCCACCGTCTTGTAGAGCACCACGTTATCTTCGAGCGTATTGGCGCGGCAGACGTAGTAGTTGTCTTTGTCCTGCACCCGCCAGATGAGGCCGCCCGCCTGGTCTTCCTTGCCGGAGACAGGCTTGAACCTGACTTCGACATATCCGTTCTTGAGGCTCACGTCGTCTTTGATGCAGACGGGATAATCGGCTTGGCCGGATTGTTTCAGCACGCAGGTATTGCCTGGGGCATCGGGATCCTTTTCGACACTCCATTTGGCCTCGCCTTTGCCGGTCTGGGTGCCAATCCACGGGGGTGGTAATCCGCCGGGTTTGGCGTCATTGAAGGCCACCGTATCGGCGAAAAGGGACGAGCTGGAGGCGCCTGCCGTGATGGCCAGGACGATCAATAACTTCGCGCCAAGATGCGATGGCCTCATGCCGCACATCCTGCGCGAGCCCAGGCCTGACTTCAACTCTGAAATGAAGCAGGTTAGTCTGCAGGATATGCCAGGCGCTTGAAGCGGCGGGAGGTATGGCTCTGCTCGCGCCCGCCGTCCCGCGTGACCACCAGAGCCGCAGTGCGCCGAAAGGAGTTGGCCAGCGCGAGGCCTCGTTTGACACCGAGGATGCTGACAGTGGTGTCCAGGCTGTCGGTGGTGGTGGCGTCGGGGCCGATGATGGTGCAGGCCCAGGCCTGTCGCGGGATTGAGGATGTGCGAGAAGCGGATACCGCCGATCTCGATGAATTGCTCGCTGTCGCCTGAAGTGGAGATAGCGGCGTGGCGCAGGAGTATCGTGCGGGCGATCTGGTTGGTGCGCGTGCCGAAGGCGGCAATGCCGACCTTCCATCCGGGCTGGCCGGGAGGGGGATCGCCGGCCACAATGTCCCCGCTGGCAGCGATCAGCGCATGGGGCAATCCCCTGCCCTTTAGCACGCGCATGGCCTGGTCGGCGGCGTAGCCTTTCCCAATGCCGCCGAGGTCGAGGCGCATGTTTGGCACGAGCAAGGTCGCCGTTCGCGCGCGGTGATCCAGCCGCAGCTTCCGCCAGCCGACAGCCTCCTGTGCTGCGGCAAGCTCCGCCGGGGACGGCAGGACCTTCCGCTTGCGCGCAAACCGCCACAGGCGCACATAGGGTCCGATAGTGGCGTCAAACGCGCCGTCGGAGAGCCTGGCAATTCGCTGCGCCCGCTCCAGGACATCGAACAGGTCCGCGCTAAGGGCGACCGGCTTGCCGAAGGGCTGGTCGCAAAGACGCATCAGTTCGCTGTCCGCCTGGTAGTCGCTCATGATGTCCTCGAGCGCGTCAATGCGCTTGAAGGCGGCGCCGGCTGCGGCTTCGGCCGCGGGACCGTTGGGAGCATAGAGCGTGATGGTGAAGAGCGTGCCCATTGCCGGGTGCCGGAATTCGAATCGGTGAAAGGCCCTCTCCGGAGGCACGCTATGGCAGCCCGCCAGGGCAAGGACCAAGGCAAGGAGAAGGCGTGTCATCTGTTTCTCGGCGAAAAAGAAAAGGCCGGCCACTAAGGCCGGCCATGAGTTACAAACCGCACATTGGCGATGGATCAGGCTTTGGCAGCCGGAGCCATGGGCGGGTTCTTGAAGATGTTGTGCTCGCTCGGCATGGGGGGCTGCAGCACGCGGGACGGTCCCCATTGCATGCTTGCGGGATCCTTGTAAAGGAGTTCAGGGCCATAGGCGAACGTCGAGTTCAACACCGTGTCCCAATCCACGCCCGCACCGCTGTAGGCGGCCTCGCGGCCCATGATCGCGGTGAGGGTGCTGTCAGTGACCTGTTTGGCCTCGTTCAGCTCGGTGTTGTTGGTGATGGCATTAATGAGGTCAATGTGCTCCTGGACGTAGGGGCTGATGTCTTTGTCCTGCTTGCGGTAACGCCACATCTCGCCTCCTTTGGGCTGGATGCGGCTGCTCGGATCGGCGCTGCCCTTGGTGCCCTGGACGCCTTCGCTCACCGAGGACCATTCGCGCTTGATCTGGCCGCAGTAGCTGTAGAGCCGCACGCCGTTGGCGTATTCGTATTCGATAGCGAAGTTGTCCCAGATCTCGCCCGATTTGCCATTCAACTGCTGCCGGGCGCCCATGCCCCAGGCTTTCACCGGGTGGTCGCCGACGATCCAGTTGCAGACATCAATGTTGTGAACGTGCTGCTCGCAGATATGGTCGCCGCAGAGCCAGATGTAATGGTACCAATTGCGAATCTGCCGCTCCATCTCGGTCTCGCCGTGGTCACCGCGGTGCCAGATGGGGCCGCCGTTAACCCAGTAAGCGCGCAGGGTGACAATGTCGCCGATGGCGCCGTCCTTGATGCGCTTGATGGTTTCCTGGTAGCCGGCCTGGTGCCGGCGCTGGGTGCCGGCGGCCACCTTGAGCCCCTTTTGCTTTGAAAGCTCTGCCGCCTCGTACATGATGCGGCAGCCGGGGCCGTCAACCGCCACCGGCTTCTCCATAAACACATTCTTGCCGGCCTCGATGGCCGCCTTGAAATGAGAGGCACGGAATCCGGGCGGCGTGGCGAGGATGGCATAATTCACACCAGGCAGGGCCAGCACCTTCTGGTAAGCGTCGAAGCCGCTGAAAGTCTTGTCCGCCGGCACCCCGAAGGTCTCGGCAGCCTTGCGGGCTGCTTCCGGGAATATGTCGGCCACGCCAACGATCTTACCTTCCACACCGGCGGCTTTGGCCGCCTCGGTGAAATCCCTCCCTGCGCCGCTGCCCCGGCCGCCGAGGCCGATGATCACGGCGTTGATGGGTTGTTTTGCCTGCGCGTTCACTACGGCCGGAGCCGTCACCGCGGCCGCGACCGCCACGGCCTTCTTATTCCGGGCGCAGCCGGCGAGGAAACCTGTCCCCGCCGCTGATGCGGCGATGGTTGAACTCTTCAGGAAATGGCGGCGAGATATCGCCGACGATGAATTATTGGAATCGTCTTGCATTGGGTCTTTGATGTTCATTGGTTTAGTTTATGATGGATCACCTGCTATCGAACTGTGATGGGCGGCTCAACGGAATCTAGTCTCTCTCCACCCCGCTGGTCCAGCACTTCTGCATCACCTCGGACGGCGGGACTTTAAGCGGGCGCACGATACGGAAGCCGACCCACTGGGCGTCGGAGAAGTACCAGATGCTCTTGGGCAACTGCGGGTCCTGCATTTTCCAGGAGCGATCGGAGCCGCGCCGGGCAGCGCTGCGGCACAAGGTGGCCTCGTCATCCCACGAACCCCCGCGCACCGCGTGCGGGTAGGGCTTGGTGGCCTTGTTCCACGGTTCGACGATGTCACCGCTGCCTTGTTTGTAGTATTCCGGGTCGTACTGGTCGAGCACCCATTCGACGACATTGCCGCACATATCATGCAGGCCCCAGGGATTGGGCTTCTTCTTGCCGACCTTCTGGTACTTGAAGTCGCTGTTCTGCTCGAACCAGCCGTATTCCGGGAGCTTGGAAGCATCATCCCCGAAGAAATACGCGGTGGTGGTGCCGGCGCGGCAGGCGTATTCCCATTCCGCCTCGGTGGGGAGGCGATAGAACTGGCCGGTCTTGGCGCTGAGCCACTGGCAATACTTGTTGGCGGCGTGCTGCGTCATGCTGATGGCGGGGTAGCCGTCCTTGCCCATGCCGAAACTCATTTCCACGTAGGGCTTGGACGGGTGGGTCACGACGTCGGCCAGCTTGTCGCCGGCGGCATCGGTCGGGACGGTGGCGCGGGTGCGTCGTTCCTCGTCGGGATACATGAACAGCTCATACTCGTTCCAGGTGATTTCGCACTGGCCCATCCAGAACGGGGCAATCTTCACCTTGTGCTGCGGACTTTCATCGGGCTTGCGCCCTTTCTCGATGTCGGGGCTACCCATGACGAACTCGCCACCGGGGATCGGCACCATGGCGTAGGTGACCTGCGTGCCGGGAATGGTATTGGTGTAAGGCTTCATCTCGCCCGGCTCCTTGACCTTGAGGTTGGAGACGATGCGCGCATGGATGTCAGGGATGGTGATGTTGTCGTTATCGGCGAGGGATGCGAGGCCGCCGAACACGCCAGCCGCGTAGGTATCGCCCGAGGCCTTGTAGATCTGGTAGCGGGTGGAGAACTTGCCCTCTGCAGGCTGCGAAAAGGCCACGAAACCTCCCGGGATGGCGGCGGCGCAGGTGAACAAGGTGTTCGTGGCGGTCAGCGCCTGGGCCAGCACCGGCGCCTTCGCGCCGTCGAAGCTGAACACGGCGGCCTTCTCGCCCTCGCCGAAGATGACGAACAGCTTCTGGCGGGGCGTCTCGTTGAGCGTAATAATCCTCTTGATCGGCTGGCCCAGGTCGAAGCTCTGGCCTTTGCCGAGCTCGAACTTACCGCCCCCCGACTCCTCGACCCGGCGCACGGTCAGGCTGCTCGCGCCCGGCTTGTAAAACAGAAACTCGCGCAGCGGCGAGCCGCGGAAACTGCCGGCCGTGTAATCCGAACCGGTGGGCAGCCCCGTGATGGTGGCGACCTCCACCGCTTTGCCGCTCGCCAGATCCTGGACGTGGAAGGCGTCACCGCTCTTCTCGCTTACGATCGTGCACAGAAGCTCCGGCTGGCCGGCTTTCAACGGCAAACGATTGCCATGCAGGACAGGCCCGGGCAACGGCAGGTCTGCCAGCTTGGCGTACTCCGAGCCGTCGTTCCGCATCAGCGTCGCCTGGTTGGGGTCCGGTGAGTTGTAGATGCCCCCGACATACAGATCGGCCCGCGGCGTTTTCCCGGTGCCGCCAATGTCAATGGCCACCACGGTGCTCGGCCCGAGGGCGGCGGTGAAATCCACCGCCACGGGTTTGCTCGGAGCGGTGGGGCTTGAAACCTCGACCAGGGTAAGCTGGTTGGCATCCGCGGAGGAGAGAACCAGGCTATCCTGCTTCGGGTCGAGCACCTTGCCGATGCTCAATCCGGCGATGCCTTTCAGTCCGCTGGGCCGGCAATCCACCCATGAAAACAGCCCGGTCGGAGTCTGGTAGCCAAGCCGGTATTTCCCGCTCTCTTTATCCACAATCACCACATCGGGCAGGCCGTCCCCGTTGAAGTCGGCGCCGCCGAAGAGTTCGCGGGGGGTTTCATACACCAGGGATGCCGGCTGGCTTTCAGCCTGAATGGATCCGGGGTTTGAGACAGATAAGCAAGCCGC
>JAPLUA010000619.1 GCA_026397855.1 Verrucomicrobiota bacterium
AGGTTGCACGGCTGTCTATGAAACCCCACCCCCCACTGGATCCCGCCGCTTTGCGCCACGCGGCGGAGGCGCGGGTGAAGCAGCGCCACGCCACCGGCCCGCCGCCGACCGAAGCCGAGCGGCAGCGTCTCCACCATGAGCTGGAAGTACATCAGATCGAATTGGAGATGCAGAACGAAAGCCTGCTGGAGATCCAGACCGAGCTCCAGGCTGCCTTGGAGCGCTACACCGACCTCTACGACTTCGCGCCCGTGGGCTACCTCAGTTTGGGCCCGGGCGGAGAAATGCGACAGCTCAACCTCACCGCCGCCACCCTCCTCGGGGCCGACCGTTTCCGCCTGGTGAACCGGCGGCTGGGGCAATTCCTGAGTCTGGCGGACCGGACGGCCTTTGGCGACTTTCTGGAAAGGGTATTTGCGGGCCAGAGGCAAGCCTGTGAGGTGGCCTTGTCGGAGTCGCCGATGGTCGTTCGCATCGAGGCGGCCCGCTTGCCGTCCGGGCAGGAATGCCAGGCGGTTTTGACCGACATCACCGAACGCCGGCAGGCAGAGGAAGCCTTGCAAGCCGAAACCCTGCGCCGACGCCTCCTGTGGGAGCAGTCACCGGACGGAATCGTGATGATGGATCCGCAGACGGGGCGCTTGGTGGAGTTCAACACGGCGGCCCATCAGCAATTGGGCTATTCCCGGGAAGAGTTTGCCCGGCTCACCATCTTCGAGGTGGAGGCGATGGAAACAGCGCTGGAGACCAAAACGCGCCTGGCCGAGGTGGGGCAGAGGGGGCGGGTGGATTTCGTGACCCTGCACCGCACCCGGCAGGGAGAGATCAGGAATGTCCAGATCACCGCGCAATCCCTGGACATCGGAAGTCCGCAACAGTATCAATGCATCTGGCGTGATATCACCGAGCGCCAGCGGATAGAGCACAAGCTCCGCCAGTTGACCTCGGTGGCGGAGCAAAGCCCCGCCCTGACCATCCGTGTTGCCGGGGACAGCGCCCAGGGATCCGCCCCCGGCCGGCCGCTGCGCATTCTAATAGCCGAGGACCACGAAATCAGCCGGGGCCTGACCATCTTCATGCTGGGGAGCCTGGGGTATCGCCCCGATTTCGCTGTCAACGGCCGCGAAGCGGTCGGGGCCTGGGAACGTTCGGCCTACGACCTCATCCTCATGGACTGCCAGATGCCCGAAATGGATGGCTTCGAGGCCACCCGGGAAATCCGTCGGCGTGAAGCGGCCCGACCTGCAGGCGGCGGCGAGCGTGTCCGCATCGTCGCGGTGACGGCCAATACGGCGAAAGTCGACCTCGATCGCTGCCTGGCGGTGGGCATGGACGGCTACCTTCGCAAACCCTACACCGCGCAACAGCTCGACGCGGCCTTGCGAGAACACTGCGACCAGCTCGGCCATGCCTCCCCGGCCACCGCCTGACCTTGAACCTTGCAGAACTGGGAAAACACTTGCCGTGCCGCCGCCTAATTACATACTTCGAGTATCCAGAAGATTCGAACTGTGTCCACGTTAAGCTCGCCAAACCCGCCGGCCGCCGGTAGGGCCCTGAACCCGGAGCCGGCTCCGGCTCCGGCTCTGGCGCCAAGCCCTTGGCCCGCGCTGCTGCTGCTGCTGGCGGGCCTCGCCGCCACCGCGCTCGCCACCCGCCTCGCGCAGCAGGATGTGACGGCGTCGGCCCGGATCGAGTTCGAGTTCGCCGGCCACGAAATCGCCATCAAGGTGAAGGAGCGGCTCCAGGACCATGAACAGATCCTGCGCAGCGGGGCGGCGCTTTTTGCCGCCTCGGAGAAAGTGACCCGCGCCAATTGGCGCAATTTTGTCGAGCATCTCCAGGTGGACAACCAGTTGCCGGGCATCCTGGGCCTGGGTTACGCGCGGCTCATTCCGCCGGAGCGCCTGGCGCAGCACCTCCAGGAGATTCGGCAGGAGGGCTTCCCGGATTACCATGTGTGGCCCGAGGGCGAGCGGGCGGTTTATACCGCCATCATCTACCTGGAGCCTTTTACCAACCGGAACCTCCGCGCGTTCGGTTACGACATGCTCTCCGAACCCACGCGCCGCGTGGCGATGGAACGGGCGAGGGACGATAACGCCGCCGCCCTCACCGGCAAAGTGAAGCTGGTCCAGGAGACGGTCACCGACGTCCAGTCGGGCACTTTGATGTATGTCCCGGTCTATCGCCGGGGGATGCCTGTCACCACCGCTGCCGAACGGCGCGGCGCCCTCCAGGGCTGGGTCTATAGCCCCTACCGCATGAAGGATCTCATGCAGGGCATTCTCGGGGAATGGGAGTCGCTCAAAGGCCAGCGCATCCGGTTGCAGGTGTTCGACGGCGCCGAAACGGCCGCCGATGCCCGGCTCTATGACTCCCGGGCGGCGAGCGCATCGCGGCTCAGTTCCGCCGCCGGATTCACGCTCCAAACGCCGATCACCTGCGCGGGCCGTCGCTGGACCTTGTTGTTGACCCAGGGCCGTATCTCGGCTGGCGCTCCGTACAACCGCGTCTGGGTCGCCGCCGCCGCCGGGGCGGCCCTGAGCCTGCTGCTCGCAGGGCTGGTCCACTCGTTGCGAAATACCCGTTACCGCGCCCAGCGCATGGCTGAGCGACTGACGGCGGATTTGCAGCACACCACCGAGCGCCTGGCCCTGGCCACCGAGGCGGGGGGCGTAGGGATTTGGGATTACGAGGTTACCACCAATACGCTGGTCTGGGACGACCAGATGTTCCGCCTCTACGGAGTCACCCGCGCGCGGTTTAGCAGCGCCTACGAGGCTTGGCTGGGGGGGGTTCACCCGGAAGACCGTCAGCGCGGGGACGCCGAAATCCAAAGCACGCTCCGCGGGGAAAAGGAATTCAACACGGAGTTCCGCGTGCTTTGGCCGGATGGGACCGTGCGCCATATCCGCGCCGTGGCTCACCTGCAGCGGAATCCCGCCGGCCAGCCCGTGCGCCTGCTCGGCACCAATTGGGACATCACGGCACTCAAGGAGACCGAGGAGTCGTTGCGCGAGATCACGCTCTTTCTCCAGGAGACCCAGCGGATCGCCCGCCTGTCTGGCTGGAAGGCCAATCCGCACACGGATTATCTCGAGTGGACCGCCGGGGTCTTCGAGATCATCGAGGCTCCCCAGACGATCCAACCCGGCCTGACGGAGGGGCTTAAGTTCTACCTGCCGGAATACATCCCCATTTTGCGGGACAATATTACCCGCTGCCTGGAGACCGGCGAACAGTTCGACATGGAGTGCCAGGGGATCACGGGCACCGGCAAGCCGATCTGGACCGAGGTGCGCGGGTTGGCCCCGGTGGCCCGCCGGGGAAACGCTTACGTGATGGGGACATTCCAGGACATCACCGCCCGCAAGCAGGTCGAGGCGGCGCTGCGCGAAAGCGAGGCCAACTTCCGCACCTTCTTCGAGTCCATGACCGACTTGATCTTCGTCGGCACGCCTGACGGCCGGATTATTTTCACCAATGCCGCCGCCACCCGCACGCTCGGCTACACCGTGGAAGAAATCGCCGCAATGCACGTCCTGGATGTGCATCCGGCGGACAGGCGGCAGGAGGCCGGGGAGATCTTCGCAGCCATGTTCCGGGGCGAGCGGGCCATTTGCCCCCTGCCCCTGGCACGCAAAGACGGCGGGCTGGTGCCGGCCGAGACGCGCGTCTGGTTAGGCCGGTGGAACGGAGCAAACTCCATCTTCGGCATCTCCAAGAACCTGACCGCCGAAGCCGAGGCCCAGCAGCGTTTCGAGCGCCTGTTCCGCAGCAACCCGACGCTGATAGCGCTCTCCACGCTGCCGGATCAGCGGTTCTTCGATGTCAATGACACCTTCTTGCGGGTGCTCGGCTTTCTCAAGGACGAAGTCGTCGGCAAGACCGCCGCCGACCTGGGCCTGTTCCTGGACCTGGAGCAGCATGCCGCGGTGGCGGCCCATCTCAAGGGGGATGGGGAAATTACCAACTTCGAGCTGCAGGTCCGGCGCAAGGACAAGGCCGTGCTCGACGGCCTCTTCTCGGGTGAGGTCATCAGCAGCCAGGGACAGCAATACTTCCTGACCGTGATGATTGACATCACCGAACGCAAGCGGGCCGAGACGGAGCTATTGCGCACGCTGATAGCCGAGCGCGAACTCGTCACCCTGAAGAACACCTTTGTAAGCATGGTGTCCCATGAGTTTCGCACGCCCCTCAGCGCCATCCTGGGCGCGACGGAGATGCTCGAGGACTTTTACGACCGTCTGGCCCCGGAGAAACGCGCGGACTATTTCCTGATGATCCGGCGCGAAATCCAGCGCCTGACGGCCATGCTCCAGGATGCGCTCCTGCAAGGGCAGTTGGAGGCCGGGCGCATCCAATTTCAGCCCCGCCCCACCGATGTCGTCGCGCTGTGCCGCGAGGTCGTGGCGCGCACCCAGACCGCCTTCCCCAAACACCCGCCGGTCCACTTCGAGGCCGACGCGCCCGCCGGGCGGGCCCTCGCGGATGGGAACCTGCTGGAACACGTGCTTAGCAACCTGCTGGCCAACGCCTTCAAGTACTCCCCCGCGTTAACACCGGTTCATTTCACCGTCCGGCGCGTGGGGAAGGAATGGGAGATCCAGGTGCGGGACCAGGGCATCGGCATCCCCGAGGCGGACCAGGCGGCCCTCTTTTCGGCTTTCCGGCGCGGCGGCAACGTCGGCAGCATCAAAGGCACCGGGGTGGGCTTGTATGTGGTGAAGAAATGCGCCGAACTGCACGGTGGCCGGGTGGAACTCCGCAGCCAGGCCGGCCCAGGCTCCACCTTCGTGTTCGCATTTCCCTGGCAGCCGGCGGAGCCGGCCCCAACCGCCACGCCTTGACCGCTCGCCGCGGATTCCAACCTCCCTTTATGCACACACTGCTCATCATCGAAGACGAAGAACCCATCCGCGTGACCTTGACGGACCGGCTGACCCTGGAAGGCTTCCGCGTGCAAACCGCGGCCACCGGCGAAGACGGCCTCCGCCAGGTCCAGCAACAGCCACCCGACCTCATCCTCTGCGACATCATGATGCCAGGGTTGGACGGCTATGGGGTGTTGCGGGCGCTGCAGGCGAACGAGCAGACGGCCGCCATTCCGTTCATCTTTCTGACGGCGAAGGCTGATCCGGTGCAAGTGCGTGCCGGCATGGGGCTGGGTGCCGATGATTACCTCTGCAAGCCGGTGGCCAAGGCCGATCTGCTGGCCGCCATCCGCACCCGGCTCAGGAAACAGGAGCAGCAGTACCAGCGGCTCGCCCACGAGGTGGAGACCGCTCGCCTGGATGTGGTGCACAAGCTCCCCCACGAGTTGCTGACCCCGTTGTCCGGCATCCTTAGCATCGGCCAGCTCATGGAAACCTCGGATCCCACCGAACCCATCCCCTCAATTCGGGAGCTAGGCCACGTCGTTCGCAGCGCCGCGCAGCGGCTGCACCGCACCATCCGCCGCTACCTCCTTTACGCGGAACTGGCGGTGGCCAGCCACCACCCGGAGGCGCAGGCGCGGTTGCGAGGCACCGGCTACATCGAGGCTGCGGCCTTGACGGCCGCCCTGGCGGAGCACCTCGCCCGGCAAGACTCGCGGGCGGACGATCTCCAATTGGACCTGCGCGAAGTGGAGGTGGCCATGGACCCAACTCACTTCGGCGAACTGGTCGCACAGTTGGTGGACAACGCGTTCAAGTTTTCCACCCCCGGCAGTGTCGTGCAAGTTCATCTGAGCGTGCTCCCCGCCGGCGATTGCCTGCTGGTGGTGCGCGATCAGGGGCGCGGAATGACGCCGGATCAGGTCAGACAAGTGGGCGCCTTCCGGCAGTTCGACAGCGAACTCTGGGCGCAGCCAGGCACCGGCCTGGGGTTGGCCCTGGTGGGGCAACTCGCCGCCCTCTATGGAGGCAGCTTCACGCTCGAAAGCGAGCCCGGCAACGGCACCAAGGCCACCGTGCGCCTGCCCCACGCCCGGACCGGCAGCCAAACCACCAGCGGGATGACGACGGACGTCCAGCATCACATTACCCGGATCTTTGGCGACCGATAGCCCGGCGTCAGCCGCGGCCGATGGGCGAATGGGCCGATGCCGAAACCTCGCGGGTCAGGACCCATCCTGTCCAAGACCTGCCGGAATGTCTCGGCGGAACGCCCCCGCCTTGCTTACGCGCCCAGCATTGGGCTTGATGCGGACCTGGATTTATTAACTCACTGCGTACGCCTAACACCGCACGGCTAGGGCGACGTCGCATTGTAGAACCGCTGGACGGCATTGCTCGCCGAAGTGTCGGTAAACCGCACCGTCCCGTTCGTAGCCACCAGGTTCGTCAGGACGGCCCAGTTCACCAGGTCGCTCGACTGGTGGATCGTGACATTCGCATAGGGGGCGTTGCTCACCAGGAGGCTTACCTGGTTTGGCGCCCGAATGGTGGCCGCTCTAAACTGAAACTCCGGTGGGCAGCTTACCGTCACGCCGTCGAAGCACTCGGCTTTGTTTCCAGTGCCGGTAGTCTGGCCGTCCAGCCAGATACTCATGCTGGTCCCGGTAGCCACTACCGTGCCGCTGAACGGCACCCAGTTATTGGTGCTGACACTCTGCGGCGGATTGAGGTGGATCGCCGTAGCCCAGCTTGTGGAGGCGCTCGGGCTGACCTTCACAGTGCATACCGTGGAGGCTGAATTGCCGCGCATCCAGCCCGAAATAATGTAGGTCGAGCCCACCGTGCATCCGGTGACATCCTGGCGAAGGCCGGCCCCGCCTGCGGAACTGGTATTCAGAACCTGCTGGTAGCGGAGGCCGCCCCCTGACGGGGGCAGAGCAGTCTGGATGCTGTAAACCGTGGTGGGATTGGGCGCCCGCTGATACGCAGTCCAATTGGTGCCCAGGCCCGCGGCGGTGTTCGGCCCCTCAAAACTGCCATTGAGCAGAGTGCCCGCGGTGCAATGGGGAATGCGGGTGGTGGCATTGATGGCCGAGGAGTTATCGCTTGTGCCAGTGCCGCCATAAGCCCGCACGCGGTAGTAATAGGCTGTGCCTTGGGCCAGGCCGCTCATCGCAAGGGCCAGGACATTGCCTGCATCCCGATTCTGATACCCCGCCACGAAGCTGCTAAACGCGCTGTTTGTGGACACGTCAAGGCGATAGCCGGCAGCCCAGCTCGCGCTGCTCCAGTTGGCGGTGAACCCGGAAACGGTCACCCCCGTCGCGGCGAGCGCGGTCGGTGCCGGCGGCGGGCTGTTGGACAGCGCATACTTCATCAGGAAGACATCGCTCAGCCCCTTGTTCACATAGCCGTCGAAGTCCCCGGTCGTCCACCCGGCAATGTAAATCCCCCCGCTGGCATCCAGCGCGATGCCGGCAGCCAGGTCGGTGTCAGGCGTTCCCACCTGCTGCGTCCACAATTCGGTTCCACCCGAGCTGAACTTGGAGAAGAACACATCCGGTCCGCCTGCGGCCAGGTTGCCCTGAAGCGGCCCGCCGGTTTCTCCAGCCACATAGACATTTCCGTTGGTGTCGGTGGTCAACCCCCACACCTGGTCAGTCTCTAGGGTGCCCATCTGAGCTCCCCAGAGAAACGTCTATGGTGCCCATCTGAGCTCCCCACAGAAACGTCCCGTCCCCGCCGTACTTGGCCAGGAAGATGTCCCGTCCGCCGTTCTTGGGGCCGTAAAGCTCTCCGTTGATATACCCGCCGACATAGACGCTCTCCACCGGATCGCAGGTCACCGCATGCCCGGTATCGGCGTTCCCCGTGCCCCACTGCTTCAGCCACTGCCTTTGCCCCTCCGAACTATATTTGGCCAGGATGTTGTCGCCCGTTCCCAGCCAGGGGTTGCCTTCCACGCTTTCCTGGACGTAGCCGGTCACATACACGTTGTTGAATCGGTCGCAGGCGATGCCAAAACCTTCGTCCACCGCCGTCGAACCGAACAGCACCGACCACTGCCGGGTGCCCGCCTGGTTGTACTTGCTGATGAAGATGTCCGATGATCCCACCCGGGTGAGGCCATGAAAATCGCCCCGCACGTAGCCGGTAATGTAGATATTGCCCGCCGAATCCATGGCGATGGCGTGGGCGTCATCGTCCTGTCCCGTGCCATCCTGCACGGTCCATTTCCAATTGCCCGCGGCATCAAACTTCATCAGGAAGATATCCCACCCGCCAGCGCTGGTGTTGCCATCCAGGTCGCCGCCGGTGTAGCCCGTCACATAGACGTTCCCGGCGGAATCGGTGACCACGCCCTCGCCGGACTCCTGCGCGCTGGTGCCCCGCTGGGCCATCCACTGCCGGTTGCCGGAGGCATCATATTTGGCCACAAACATGTCATACGTGCCGCTCAGCGCCCCGGCCAGGCTGCTGTGCGTCCGGCCGGTGACAATCACGTTCTTTGCCGGGTCGGTAGCCATGGCATAGCCGTAATCATAATCGCTCTCGCCGAGGGTCCGCGTCCAGACCTTCACCTCGGTTTGGGCGCAAACACAGCAGGTGCCGAATATCAGGCAGGTCATTGCTAAGGGGCTTTTCATAGATAGATACAGTTAAGGCATGGTGGCTCGATAGAAGCGCTGCGCGGTGTTGCTTGCCGGCGCATCGGTAAACTGCAGAATGCCGTTGGTGTTCACCATGTTGGTCAGTACCACCCAGTCCACGGCGTTGCTCGACTGGCGAAGGGTCACACTCTTCCCGGGCTCGCCGCTCAGCATCAGCCGCACCTGGTTCCGGGACAGCATGCCGGCCGACTCGAACCGGAGCGGCGGCGGCGCCGCCAGGCAGGTCAACGTCACGCCGTCGAAGCACTCCGCCTTGTTCTGCCCGCTGCCCCCGGTCTGGCCGTCCAGCCACAGCGTCATGCTCGTTCCGGCTGCCACCACGGTGCCGCTGAAGTTTGTCCAGACGCTGCCCGTGCAGGACTGGGGCGGATTCAGGTCAATGGCCGTGGCCCAGTTGGTCGAGGCGCTCGGGCTCACTTTCACGGCACACGTCGCGTACAACCCGGAGTTGCCCCGCATCCAGCCCGAGATCTGGTAAGTGGCCCCGATGGTGCACCCGGTAATCTCCTGCCGCACCCCGCCGCCGCCTGTCCCGCTGGTGTTCGCGATCTGCTGGTATTGCGCTCCCCCGCCCGCCGGCGGCGAGGCGGTCTGGATGCTCCACACCGTGGTCGGGTTGGGGGCGCGCTGGTAGCCGACCCAGTTGGTGCCGATGCCCGGCGCGCCGGCCGCCGCTTCGAAGCTGGCGTTGAGGAGCGTGGGAGCGCTGCACGGCGCGCCCAGGATCAATGTCGCCGGACTGCTGGTCACGCTGCCGAAGGCGTTGGTCACCACGCAGCGGTAGCTGGCCGGGTCCCCGGTGTCCACCCCGCTAACCGTCAGCGTCGCGGTCGTGCAGCCGGTGCGGTGCCCGCCGTTGCTGGTCTTCACGTTATTCTTTTGCCACTGGTAACTGAGGGGGCTGGTCCCGGAAACCGTGACTGTGAAGTTGACCGCTCCGCCGGGAGCGGCGAACTGGCTGGCCGGCTGCTTGGCCACCGTAGGCGCGGCGTTCGCGCACAGCTCGGGCGCAAAGGCGCAAATGCCCGGCCGGACCTCCTGGTCGTAGCGTTGCTGGAGCGCCGCCCGCAGTGAGCTGTCCCTGGTCACTACGATCATCCGAGTCAGCTTCAGCGTGCCCAGGTTGACCTGTAGCTGGTTGCCGGCGAGCGCCGTGCTCACGTCGCTGAGCCCGCCCGCCGAAATTTCAAAGGCGGCGGGCGATGCCTGCATCCACGAGGGCAGCGTGGCCGTCACCGTCGCGTTGTTCACGTCCGTGGAATGGAAGCCGGCCTCGTCGTTGTAGTAGTCGTCGTTCACGACCAGCAGCAGGATCGTATCCGTCCCGACGGCTAGCGCTCGCGCCCAAACGTTCGGGCTCGTGGCCAGCGGCAGATCCGCGGGATGACTGATGACCAGCAGCGGCGACGCGGTCTTGATTTCATTGCCGAACAGCCCCATCTCCTTCCACAGCGCCTGCGCGGCCGGCTTGCTTTGGTCCCCCACTCCGTTGGATGGGTAGCCCGGCTTAAACCACCAGTAGCTGATCCCCTTGGCGCCGCCGGCCAGCGAGTAATACACCTCGATCCGCTTGGCCTGCGGCGTCGGGAAGGGCCACGTCATGGTCACGCCATTGACGCTCTCCCGCGATTCGGTCGAGAGCAGGATCACGTGGAAGGGATTCGGCTCCGCCGCCCGCGTGCAGGCCTGCGCCACCGCGTAGTTATACGTGGCCTTGTTGTAGAGCGGAATCCACTCCGGATTGTGATACCAGTAAGTGTCCTTGAGCCGCTTTTGATAATAGGGGTCGGCCTGCAGCACATCCACCGCCTGCCCGTATGCGTAGTAGTTCTCGGGCTTGAAGGTGCCGTCCATGTTGATCGTGGTCGGGGCGAGCGGATAGGTCGCTCGGTAGTCTTCGCCCACGGCGATAAAACGCATGCCAAGAATGCCCATGGGGCTGCTGCCGCAAGGCAGCTTCAGGCCGGTGCCGCAGAAAATGTTGTCCACGTTGTCCTCCTCGGCATCGGGCTCGTCATCAAGGAACGACATGAGGGGATGGTCGTAATTCTTGTTCCAGGTGATAATCCCATAACCGCGCGCGTCCGCGTAGGCCCTGCCGGAGCTGGTCCCCAGGTAGTCTCCGACCCCCCCGCCAATCTGGTTTTGGACCGCGTTGAAGCCCCGGTCAAGGGCATCATCCAGCCAGGCCTTGCCGCCGACGAGATCCCCGTCGGCCACCGAAAACACACTCCAGGAGGCATAAAGGAAGGGGTGCGACCACGCTCGCAGCGATCCCGTGGCCCTCCGGCCGTCAGCATAGACCCCCTGAAATACATGGTAGGACATCGCCGGCAGCGGCGAAGCCAACTGAATGACCGACACGCCGAAATTCACCGCCGCATCCCCCACGGTGGTTGTGCGCGCCGTCACGTCCACGCCATCCAGCAGCACCGCGACCGGGGCGGCCCCGCCCGCGCGCCGCCAGTGCAGATACACCTTGGTCCGGTCGGGAGCAAAGCCCACGCTGGCCAATTGCGGCGCCGCCGCATCCACGGTGAGGTTCGTGGTCACGGACCCGCCGGAGGTTGCCACCCCCACCGTGATGGTTGGCGTGATGGGAGGAAAGCGCAGCCGCACCACCGCCTGGGCGACGCCGCCCGCGGGAATGATGGCGGGATCCCCCTTCCACCAGACCGGCGTTCCGGCTGCGAGGATGTCTGCCGGCGGGGTATCCCAGTAGAAATAAATGCTATTCGCATCGTGCGCCGCCGTGCTCACCGGCAGGATGGTGGTCAGGCTATAGCCCGCCAGGGTCACGTCGCTGATCGTCAGCGCCGAGTCGCCGGTGTTTTTCAGGTACACATGTGCGTTGGCCCCCAGGTAAGTGCCGGTGCATGCGGCGGGGTAGTTCTTGTCGTGCCAGAAGCAGTTGTGTTCCGGGAACAGCTCGTCCTGCTGGTACTGCACACCCAGCACGGCAATGCCGGCGTTCGCGCCGCAGCAAGCCAGGCCCAGCATTAGCGGCCACAGGGCGAAATCATACATGACCCGGATCGTCATCATTCGGCGTTTCAGCCCGCAGGCTGCTGCCGGTTATAGGCTCGCAGATTCCGTCGCAAATTCAAACCATTCCTCTCATGTCCACTTCATAGACAAGTGAAGTCAGGCAGAAAACCCTTTGCAAGGGGCGAGGGCCGGTTAATCTCATGGCGTGAATCTTCGTTCCAGTCGCATCCTGAGGGAACTTCGGGCGGGCAAGCGGCCGACCTGTTTCAAATTGAACCTGGGCGACCCGCGGGTCGTCGAGTTGTGTGGCCTTGCGGGGGCCTCCGCCGTCTGGCTCTGCAACGAGCATGTCTCCAACGACTGGTTCAACCTCGAAAACCAGATCCGGGCTGCCAAGCTCTACGACGTGGATACGATCGTGCGGGTCGAAAAAGGCAGCTACAGCGACTATGTGAAGCCGTTCGAGGCGGATGCCACGGCGATCATGGTGCCCCATGTGAAAACGGCCGAGGAGGCCCGGCACATTGTCGAAATGACCCGGTTCAATCCCCTGGGTCGCCGCGCCCTGGACGGCGGCAACACCGACGGGCGCTACTGCCAGATTCCCCTGACGGACTACATGGCGCACAGCAACACCGAGCGCTTGCTCATCTTCCAGATCGAGTGTCCCGTGGCGTTGGAAAACGTCGAGGCCATTGCGGCCGTGCCCGGCTACGACCTGCTGCTGTTCGGCCCGGGCGATTTCAGCCATCTGATCGGCAAGCCCGGCCAAATCAACGCCCCCGAAGTTGTGGCCGCCCGCCAGCGGGTGGGGGCTGCGGCCAAAAAGCACGGCAAGTATGTAATGGCACCCGGTATGATGGCGCCGCGCCCGGTCCTCGAGGCCGAGGGCTACCACGTATTCACCCTGGGCGCGGACGTGCTGGGGTTGGGCGAGTATTTCAAGACGCAGCTAAAGGGGTTTGAAGCGTGACACGTTTTTCCTCGCTAGACTACTTCATCTTCGTCATTTACCTCGTCGGCGCGGTGTCGGTGGGGCTGCTGTTCGTTCGGGAACAGCGTACGATCAAGGATTACTTCCTGGCCTCGCGCAGCATGGGCTTCCTGCTGGTGGGGGTTTCCGTTTTGGCGGCCCTGTTTTCCGGCATCAGCTACCTCGGCGCGCCCAGCGAAGTCTATGCCCACCGGTTCACCTTTATCCTGTTCGGGCTCAGCTTCATCATCGCCACTCCCGTCACCACCCAGTTATTCGTCCCGCACTTCTTCCAGGCCCGCTTCTACACGGCCTACGAATACCTCGAGCAGCGCTTCTCGGTGCAGGTGCGGCTCCTGGCCTCCGCCCTGTTCATCCTGCGGGTGCTGCTCTGGCTGGCCCTCGTCACCTACGCCCCCGCCCTGGCCCTCGAGCAGGTCACGGGGCTCCCGCTCTGGTTCAGCATCATCTGCACCGGAACCTTGACCACGGTTTACACCACGCTGGGCGGCATGAAGGCCGTCATCTGGACCGATGTGGTCCAGTTCGTCGTCCTGTTTGGCGGCCAGGTCGTCATCCTCTGCGTCGCGGTTTCCCGCATCCCGGACGGTCTGTCCGGGGTTTATGAGATCGGACGGGCGGCCGGCAAACTCGAATTGAGCCTCAGCTTCAGTCCGGCGGAGCGCGTCACGCTCTGGGGCCTCCTGCTGGGCGGCACAGTCATCAACCTGGTGCAACTGGCCACCGACCAGGTCTCCGTCCAAAGATACCTGACGGCCAGCAGCCTCAAAGAGGCCCAGCGCGCGCTGTGGCTCAAGTTCTGGCTGCTGATCCCGGTGTTCGTTGTCTTCTACCTGACCGGGCTGGTGCTGTATGCCTTTTACCAGATCCACGGCGACCCGCTCGCCGCCGGCCATATCACGAAGGCCGATCAGATCCTCCCCTACTTCGTGATCACGGAATTGCCGGCCGGTTTGCCCGGCCTCCTGATCGCCGCCATTTACTCGGGCACCATGTCGGCCACGTCCTCGGGCATCAACGCCTTGACCACCGCTACGCTGATGGACTTCCGGCAGCGCCTGTCGCACAAGCCCTCGACGGAAGCGCAGCAGCTCCGGCTCGCGCGCTTCCTGACGCTGGGCTACGGAGCGCTGGTCATTGTGCTGGCTTTCGGGGTCAGCCGTCTCGGGGCGCTAATCGAGGCCAGCAACAAGGCCATCGGCCTGGTGGGCGGCCCGGTGCTCGGGCTCTTCCTGCTCGGCATGCTCATCAAGCGGGCCACCCCGTGGGGTGCCGTTATCGGCTGGGCTGCAGGCGTCGCTGCCGTCATCCCGGTTTGCTTCTTCACTCAGACTTCCTTCCTGTGGTATGGCGTGGTCGGCACAGTGGTCACCGTTGCCGTGGGCTGGCTCGCCAGCCTGCTGCTCACGGCCCTTTCCCCGGCCCCCCGTTCCGGCGGCGGCGTCCCGGCCGCCGGGCAAACGAACCGTCCGGACCCGTCGAGCGGATAACCCATCGGCAAGCTCGCGATCAGCGGGCACGACCCTTCCTTGAAACCATGACACACCCATCGTACCGACAACTCGCCGCCCTGTTTGCGCTCGCCCTGTCCGGCTGGGCTTCCTTCGCCGTAGCCGCCGAAACCAGGGCGCCGCGACCCAACATCCTTTTCATTCTCGCCGACGACCACCGCGCGGATGGCATCGCCGCGCTGGGCAACCCACGCCTAAAGACGCCGACGCTCGACAAGCTCGTCGGGCAGGGCGTCTCGTTCTCGCGCGCCTACATCATGGGCTCGATGGAAGGGGCCGTCTGCGCCCCGAGCCGCTGCATGATGCAGACCGGCCGCTCGCTCTTCCACCTGCCCCCAACCAACCTCCGCAAGAGCTATCCCGAGTTTGCTGCCGCCATGAAGGACAAGACGGAAGGGGCCGACTGGGCGCTCCTGCCACGCGTGATGCGCGCCAACGGCTACGCGACCTTCCATATCGGCAAACGGGGCAACGAATGCGTCCCCTCCCTCGACTCCTACGACCTCGACATCACCCACAACGATCCCAAGCCCGAGGAGCGCGCCCGCTCGAGCCAGGTCCACGCGGACGGCGTGATTGACTACCTCCGCAACCGCAAGACCGACAAGCCCTTCTTCATCTACCTCGCGCCTCCCGTGCCGCACGACCCGCGCGTGGCCGCGCCGGAGTTCATGCACCTGTATCAGCCCGCCGATGTTCTGCTGCCGGCGAGCTTCCTGCCGGTGCACCCGTTCGATAACGGGGAAATGATCGTCCGCGACGAGCAGCTTGCCCCTTGGCCGCGCACGCCGGACAACATCCGACGCCAACTGGCGGACTATTACGCCTGTATCACCGGCCTGGACCATCACCTGGGCCGCGTCATGGATTGCCTCAAGGACCTCGGCCAGCTTACCAACACCTACATCATCTTCGCCGGGGACAACGGCCTCTCCCTCGGCGAGCACGGACTGATGGGCAAACAGAATCTCTACGAGTATGGCGGAATGCACGTGCCGCTGGTGATCGCCGGCCCCGGCATCCAGCGCGGCCAGAGCGACGCCTTTGTCTATCTCTACGACTTGTTCCCCACGATCTGCGACTTCGCCCGCGCCCCGGTTCCCGCCGCCGCCGAGGGCCAGAGCCTGCTGCCGATCCTCACCGGGCGCCCGGCGAAACAGCGCGATTACCTGTTCACCGCCTACAAAGACGTGCAGCGCGCCGTGCGCACCGACCGGTGGAAGCTCATCCGGTATCCGCAAGTGGACCAGACCCAGCTCTTCGACCTGCAGAATGACCCGCATGAGCTGAACAACCTGGCCGCCAAACCCGAACAGGCTGCCAAGGTCAAGGAGATGCTCGCACTGCTCGCCAAAGCCCAAAAGGAGTGCGACGACCCCGCTCCGCTCACCGTCGCCAATCCCAAACCGGCCAAGTGGTCCCCGCCCGACAACCTGCCCGCCAAAAAGGCAAAGTCCGACTCCTGACCACCGGCAGTCGCTATCGGCCGCATGAAGCTCCGCTGCACCAGCCCTTTCCATAACCCCCAAAGCAGGGTAGGGGAGACACCTCCCCTGCTCTCAGCTTCCACTGAATCCGCCCATCGGCACCATTGGATGTCCGGCCTTGGATGTTGGATGTTGGATGTTGGATGTTCGGCCTTGGATGTTGGATGTTGGATGTTGGATGTTCTGTCCCCATCCCCAGCCATCCGCAGCACGCATCACGCAGCACGCATCACGCTCCTCGTCGCCGCCCTCGCCCTCACCGCCTCCGCCGCCTCACCACCAAACCGCCCCCCCGGCAAGCCCAACGTCATCATTGTCCTGACCGACGACCAGGGCTACGGCGATCTCTCCTGCCTCGGCAACCCGGTGCTCAAGACCCCCAACCTGGACAAGCTCCACGACCAGAGCGTTCGCTTCACGGATTTCCACGTCGCGCCCATGTGTACGCCTACGCGCGGGCAACTGCTGACCGGACGCGATTGCCTGGCCAACGGCGCTATGAACGTCAGCAGCGGTCGCACGCTCCTCCGCACGGACCTGCCCACCATGGCGGACCTCTTCGCCGCCAGCGGCTATCGCTGCGGCCAGTTCGGCAAATGGCATCTCGGCGACAACTACCCCTACCGTCCCCAGGATCGGGGTTTCCACGAGACCATTTACTATCCCTCCTCCCACATCGGCAGCGCGCCGGACTACTGGGACAACGACTACTTCGACGACACCTACAGCCACAACGGTCGGCGCGAGAAGTTCACGGGCTACACCACGGATGTGTTTTTCGGCGAGGCCCTGAAGTGGATGCGCGCGCAAGCCGCCGCCGGCAAACCCTTCTTCTGCTACCTGCCCACCGCCGCCGCGCACGCGCCGCTCTTCGTGCCGAAAAAGTATAGCGCCCTTTACAAGGGCCAGCGGCCGAAAGTTGCGGCTTTCTTCGGCATGATCGCCAACATAGATGAGAACATGGGCCGGCTCGACGGCTTCCTCCGGGAATCGGGCCTGTGGGAGAACACGATCCTCATCTTCATGACCGACAACGGCGGCACCGCCGGCGTCCCGATCTTCAACGCGGGAATGCGCGGGAAGAAGATAGACCTCTGGGACGGCGGCCACCGCGTGCCCTGCTTTATCCGCTGGCCCGCGGGCCAACTCCGCGCGCCGGGCGACCTGACCGAACTCGCCGAGGTCCAGGACATTCTCCCCACGCTCGTTGATCTGTGCCGCCTGCGAAAGCCGCGCCAGGCGCAGTTCGACGGCCTGAGCCTGGCCGGACTGCTGCGCGGCGAGCGCGAGCATCTGCCCGATCGCACCCTCGTCGTCCAGTTCAGCCGGATGCAATCGCCCGCGCCCGAAAAAGGCGATGCTGCCGTCCTCTGGCAACGCTGGCGCCTGGTGCATAACAAGGAACTCTACGACCTCAGCACCGATTTCGGGCAAGGCACCAACCTCATCACCCAACGGCCCGACATCACCGCCAGGCTGCGCACCCAGTACGACGCGTGGTGGTCCAAGGTCGCCCCCGGGGTCAACGAGCATCGCGCAATTACCGTCGGCGACAGCGCCGAAGAGCCGACTCAACTCTCGCCCGCCGACTGGGAGGATTCATTCTTTGACCAGGGCGCGCAGATTCGCTCAGGCCTGCGGCGCAACGGCGCCTGGAGCCTGCTCGTCGCCCGCTCCGGCACTTACGAGATCGAGCTTCGCCGCTGGGCACGTGAAGCGAAAACCCCCATAGCCTCCGCCCTGCCGCCACACCCAAACCCAGACGGTGAATTCCCCGCTGGTGTGGCCTTGCCGATTGCCCGGGCACGCTTGATGATCGGCGGCGTGGACCAGAGCTGCAGTGTCACGCCGGCCGATGACGGAGTCACCTTCAACGTCAAACTCAAGGCCGGCCCGGCAGAGCTGAAAACCTTCTTTTCCGACGCAGCCGGCGCTGAAATCTGTGGTGCCTATTACGTCTATATCCACCGCCGGTAAGACCAGCCGGCTTGCCGCAGCAGCGGGCTGGTGCCGGCGGTTCCGCGGGGTTTGCCGAGCGGGATACGCCTCTTGATATCATCGCCGATCACAGGGCGGGCCAGAGGTCGTTCCAGTGAATCAAGTTGGGTTTGCAATGCCCCGTAAAGCGCGCCTCCCCCCGTTGCCCCAGCAGAGGGAAGGTGACGAATTCCCCGGGGTATGGCATGATCCGCGCATGAATGACCATTCCATTGTCAGTCCCATTCAAGCAGCGTTGATTGCGGCATTCGTTGCGGCTACGGGCTTTGCCGCACCGATCGAGATCGGCGACCGGCGACAGGTCTTTATTGACCGCACCTTTTTGGCCGAGGCCAAGGGCGTGGAGATCGTGGTGCATCCGCCGCGCAAGAGTGGCGAGATGACAGTCAAACCCGAAGAGGCCTGGGAGAAAGGCGGGATCGGTCCTTACAGCAGCGCGCTCTTCGACGGCACGACTTATCACATGTGGTACCACGCTATGGACTCGGCGCAGTGGGACACTGGCCACACCAACGGGGCCATCTGCTACGCCATATCGAAGGACGGCATCCGCTGGACCAAGCCGGATGCCGGGCTCGTCGAATACGCGGGCAGCCGCAAGAACAACATTGTGTTCGGGCACGGGGCCAACGGCGTCATCCTGGGACAGGATGGCGGCATGGTGTTCCTCGACCCGAACGCGCCGTCTGACCAGCGGTTCCGGATGGTCTGCCGTTTCGGGCCGGAGGGCTCCGGGATGCGGGCATGGTCCTCGGGCGACGGCGTCCATTGGAAGCTGACGCATCCGTCGGTCATCACGGCGCGCCCGGAAGAGAAGCGCAGCCACCTGGACTCCCAGAACGTGATCTTCTGGGACGATGCGCTGGGGAAATATGTGGCCTACGTGCGCTACAATCGCCCTGAGCAACGCGGGCGGGCGCGCAGCATCTCTCGCGGCGAGTCGGACCGGCTCGGGGGCTTCCCCGTGGTGCAGGATATGCCGGTGGTGTTTCAACCGGACGACCAGGACCTGAAGCAGGACGGTTTGCCGGCGGTGGACTTCTACGTCAGTGCAGCCGTTAAGTATCCCTGGGCAGACAAGGCTTACTTTATGTTCCCGACGGCCTACTACCATTACTCAGGCATTCTGCCGGAGTTCGCCAGGCAGACTCCCGCCAATGCCGGGCCGCTCGACACCCAGTTTGCCGCGAGCCGCGACGGCATCACCTGGGAGCGATACGACCGGCGTCCGTTTGTGCCGCTGGGCATGAAGGGCGAGTTCGACTGGGGCTGTGCCCGCACGTTCTGGGGCCTGGTCCCGGACACCACCGGCCGCGAGATGTATCTCTACTACCGGGCGGGCGACTGGCTGCACGGATGGGATCGCAACGAGCAGAACAAGGCGATCCTGATGAGCCATGGCCTCGGGGCAACCCAGAATGTCGCCTGTGTTAGCCGGCTGATCTCGCGGCGCGACGGGTTCACCTCCGCGCGCGGGGCATACTCGGGCGGCGAGCTTGCCACGCCCCCGCTGGTGTTCGCCGGCCGCAAGCTGGTGCTCAACGTGGACACCTCGGCGGCGGGCCTGGTGCGGGTGGGGATTCTTGATGAGCAGGGCACCCCCATCGAGGGGTTCGCCCCGGACCAATGCGACCTCATCCACACCGCCAACGAGATCAATCGCGGCGTGAGCTGGCGCGGCAACGCGGATGTAAGCCGGCTGGCCGGCAAGCCGGTGCGCCTGAAGTTCCTGCTGCGGGATGCGGACTTATACGCCTTTCAGTTTCAGAAGTGAGCCGTTTGTAACATTCCCAGGCTCCCCGCCCAGGGTGACAATGTAACAAACGACTCCAAGGCCCTGCCCGGCGACCCCGGTGCCGTGCCTCCCCGGAGATCCAAGCGTGATTCAACGGTAGAACTAC
>JAPLUA010000395.1 GCA_026397855.1 Verrucomicrobiota bacterium
GTTCACGAATGTGCCGTTGGTGGAATGGCAGTCACGGACCATCACGCCATCCTCGGTGAGCGCGACCTCACAGTGGAGGGCCGACACCGTCGAGTGATCGAGCCGGATGTCGTTCTTCGGGCTCCGTCCGAGGCGGTTGACCCCGAGGTTGAGCTCGATGGCCCCGCTCCCGAATCCGGCGGACCTGATCACTAACCTGGCCATGAATGTTCCTTCACGCTGGCATTGATAACGGTTACCTGTTAGGGGATGACGCGGGAAATGTCGATAGGAAAAATGGGGGGGGCTGCCCCGGGCGCAACTCACGTTATCCGACGACATGCAACAATGCGACAGGAGCGCGGATATTCTTGTCCGCCCCGACCGCGTTGGCAAGCTCCAGGTGGACAAGAATGTCCGTGCTCCGATAACGTGAGTTGCGCCCCGCTGCCCCAAACGCAAGGCGTTGGAGCCGTTTGTAACATTTTCTGCCTGCACGCCGGGTTGACCTTTGTCACATAGGGATCCCAGACCATTCCCGGCGCCCCCCAGTAGCCAGCTTCCCCGGCTGCGCAAGGGTGTTCCAACGGTAGTGCCCCCGTATTGCCCCGGTAGCACTACGGTAGCGGCCCCATGTTGATCAGATCAACATGGGGCCGCTACGGGGGCAATACCGTAGTGCTACGGGGGCACTTCCGTTGGAACACGCTTGGAGCGCCGGGGAGGCGCGGCACCGGGGCCGCCGGGAAGGGCCTTGGGGCCGTTTGTTACATTGTCACGCTGGGCGCGTAGCCACAGAATGTTACAAACGGACTCCAAGCCTGCGTGCTTCACAGGCGGCATTACTTGACTCTTATTAGGGGGAAACAATCTGGCAGTTTCACTTGCGCCGCTTCCTTACCGATGACCTCACGCGGCACCTGGAAGACCTCGTGTCCGGGAAGGATTCGGGACTGAACTTCAAGCAGGCGTTCGGGAGTGGTTTGTGAATGCGGTTTTCAGCAAGGGATTTAAGACTGCCCTGCTCCGGGGGGAGGCAAGATATGCTGAGATATCCGAGCGCTTGTCGGGCGATTTTCACGAACGCGTTGCAGGCTTGGTGCGCGAAGTGATTATTTGGTCAATATGCGGAAGGTTGAGCGTATCAACGAGCTCAATATGGGTGTGCACTGTGCTGTAGCTGATGCCCATTTGCTCGGCCACCTCCTTGTAGCTGTAGCCCTTGACCAGGAAGTCCAGCACGTCGCGCTCGCGCGGGGAGAGCTGCTTGCCGTCATCGGGTTCCGCCCCCGCTCGCTTGAAGGACTGGACCACTTTGCGGGCGATGTTGCTGGTCATGGGGGCACCGCCGGCATAGACATCTTTAACGGCGGTCAGCAGCTCAGCCGCCCTGACCGGTTTCAGCAGGTAGCCGGCCGCGCCCGCGGACAGCGACTCGAAGATGGTGTCCGTATCCTCGTGGACGGTCAGCATGAGGATCTGCGTTTTCGGCATCAGCTCCGCCAGGCGCCGCACGCACTGGACCCCGTCCATGCCCGGCAGGTTGATGTCCATCAGCACGACCTGGGGGGACAGGGCAGGGATCTCGCGCAGCGCTTCCTCGGCGCTGCCGAACGCTCCGACACAACGGCACTCAGCCGCCCGATGTAGGATGCCGGCCAGGCTCGACCGCAACGGGGCATCGTCTTCCACAATTGCGACGGAGACAGGCATACGTTCAACAGCTACCATTGGCGCTGAGGTTAGCGCAATCGAGGCCCCTCCTGCCATCGGCAATTGTGTGGATGCGGCAGAGAGGCACGGGGGTGGGGCTGACGCGCCCGCGGATGCTTCACAGGGCCTCGGCTTCCCAGGGCGCGACCAGGCTCGTGCGGGTTCCGCGGCCGGGCTCGCTCTGTTGCTCGAATCGCCCGCCGATCTCGGTCATCCGCTGGCGCAAGTTGATGAGGCCGTCCTCCCCGGGGGTGCCCTCGGTGCCGGGATGGAACCCCCGGCCGTTGTCCTCGATCACCAGCGAGAGTTCCCGGGGCCCCATTTGGAGCCGGATCCAGACTTCGGTCGCGCCGGCGTGTTTGACCACGTTGTTGAGCGCTTCCTTGAATGCCAGGTAGAGGTGGTGGCGGACGCTGGCGGGCAGGGTCGTCGTCGGCAGGTCCATGGGCACATCGAGGCGGCAGCTAATGCCGGCGGCCCGAAGGAACTCCGGCCCGAAGGTGCAGAGGTGCGCTGTGAATCGGTCCAGGCTGTCGTTGCGGGGGTTGACGGCCCAGACGATCTCGTCCAGGGAGCGCGTGACCGATCTGGCGGTGCGGAAGATGAGGTCAATGTGCCCGTGGGCCTGCTCCGGCTTATGAAAGTCGCTTTGGGCCAGCTCGCTCAACATGGCGATCTGGCTCAGGTGCGCGCCCAGGTCGTCGTGAAGGTCCTTGGCAATTCGCGCGCGCTCCTTCTGGACAGCGGTCTCCTGCTCCAGCCGTCGCAGGCGCAGGCGCAGCCGCCGGTAGGAGACGTAGCGCACGATCGCCACCACGCTGGCAACCAGGCCGGCGAGCATGCCGAGCCGGAACCACCATGTCTGCCAAAAGAAGGGGGCAACATCAAAGGCCAGCGCCACGCCTTCCACGTTCCAGATCCCCGAATTGTCGCAGGCCGTGACATGAAAGCGGTAGTGTCCGGCCGGCAGAAGCGAGTAGAACGCCATCCGCTCGCGTCCCGCCTCGATCCAATGGTCATCGAGCCCCTCGAGCTGATAGCGGAATCGCACGTTCTCCGGCGCTCCAAGGCTCAATCCCGTGTAGTGGAACTCCAGGCGCCGTTTGCCCGGCGGAATCTCCAGGGCCTGCTTTTGTGCCAGCCCCGGCTTCCGCCCCCCGGCCGCCGGCGGCGGCTCGCCCGACTGTATCCGCGACTCGTAAACCTCCCCGTCCGCCAGCACTTTCTCCAGCCAGACGGCCGGCGGTGATTCGTTGGTGCGCTGCTGGTGGGGGTTCACCACCACGATTCCCCTGTCGGTCGAGAAGTGCAGCAGCCCGGAGCGGGTCTTCAAGCCGGCGTTGAAGCCGCGGGTGCACTCTTCCGATGGGAGACCGTCGGACCGGCTCAGAATGAGCGGATGCACGAAGGCGGTGGTTCCGGCGGCAAACTTGCTCAGCTCCTCTTTGCTGACGCGCAGGATACCGCGGTAAGAGCCCAGCCACAGGTAGTCTCCATCGTCATCGAGGATCTGCACAATGGTATCGCTGATGAGGCCGTTGCGGGTGGTGAGGGATGAGGAGCGGCCTCCCTCCATGCGGGTCAGCCCGGCTCCCTCCGTCCCGATCCATAGCACCCCACTGGAATCCTGATACAGGGCCCGGACAAAAGGGCTGTGCCGGCCGCCCAGGGCCGAACAGTTGCCCTCGCGAACGCTGAGGAGCCCGTTGCCGTAGGTGCCCACCAGCAGCGTCCCGTCCGGTTGCTCAAGGAGCGCCGTCACCGGCGCGGTGGAATGCCAGTTGGTGAGGGCAATGAACTGGCCGCCGCGCAGCAGCCTGAGCTGCCCGTTCTGGGTTCCGACCCAAATGTCGCCTGCCCGATCCTCGCACAGGACGCGGATGCGATCCTCGCGCAGCCAGTATTTATATTCCGAGCTGTAATCGGAGAGCAGCCTGCCCTCCTTCCACTGGAACAGCGCCGGACCGGCGCCCCACCACACGCTCCCGTCCCTGGCTGCCAGCACCGCGCTGACGTAGGGATAGCCCTGGACGGGCGGGCTGCGCAGGAAAGGATCGAGCTTTCCCTCGTGGATGCGAAACAGTCCGTGGCTGCTGGTTCCGACCCAGAGCATGCCATCGGGGGTTTCGGCCAGCGTTCTGGGTTCGGCCTCGACCTCTCCGCTCCGGATGCTGAGGACGGAGACTCGCTTCGGCTTCAGGCGGGCCAATCCCCTGGCCCGGGTGCCGACCCAAAGATTCTGTTCCCGATCCTCGAGAAGGCAGATCGCCCCGTCGTTAGGGAAATCGGCCCTTTGCCAAATGTCCGAGGATGGGCCTGCGGGCAGCGAGTAGAGGCCGCCGCTCCCGAGGGCGGCCCAGATGGTGCCGTCGGCCCCTTCAACCAGCCGCTGGACCGGGTTGGCCGGCAGGCCGTGCTCGCGTCCGTATTGCCGCCATTTCCCCCCGGTGCGGCGGAGCACGATGCCGCCTGCCAAGCCGGCCCAAAGATCGCCCTTCCGGTCCTGCAGGAGGCAGCCCGGCGGCGCGGGTGAAACATCCGGCTGTTTGCCCAATTGCACAAACCGGCTTCCGTTCCATTCGAACAACCCCTCATAGAACATCGAAGCCCAGATGCCTCCGTTCCGGTTGGCAACCAGCGCCCTCACGCGTTTGTCGTTGAGCCCCTCCGCCTTGCCGAAGGTGTTGAACCGGCCATTGCGCCAGCGGCTCAAACCGGTCACCGTGCCAACCCAGATTGACCCGTCCCGGTCTTCCGCCAGGGTGGTGACCTCGTTGCCGGCCAATCCGTCCCTGGTTGTCCATGTCTCGAATCGGCCGTTCTGCAGCCGGGTCAGCCCCACGCTGGTTCCGATCCAGAGCGCCCCGGTGTGGTCCTCAAGCAGGGTCAGCACCTGCAGGCTTGGCAGTCCCTCCCGCAGGCCGAAGACGCTGAAGCGAACCCCGTCAAACCTCGCGAGTCCGTCAATTGTCGCCAGCCACAGGTAGCCGTCGCTGGTCTGCAGGATCGCATTCACCGAGTTGTGCGGCAGCCCATCCTCGACCTTCCACAACCGGACGACAAAGGGCGAGCTGTCGGCGATCGCATCGGTGGCCGCGGTTCTGTCCGCGGCTCGGGGTTGCTCTGTCGGTGCGAGGAGCAACCCGGCTCCGACGGCAGCCGCCCACAACCGTTTGCGAAAGAGGGCGGATCGTGCCATGGCCTGCATAGGCAGCAGCTTGAATCCTACTTGAGCGGCTTCGACCCCCGGTCGCCGCGCAGGGCCGGCGGTGTGGGGGCGAAGAACTTGAAAGTCAAACCGTCAACGGAGGCGCTGGCCCCATACACCGTAAAGCTGAAATACTGCGCCACTTGCTCAAATGGCGGCGCCAGCGAGTAATCCAGCCAGCCCTTGAAGTGCCGTTCCGATCCGGCCAGCCCGGGCAGCCCGGGAAAGAGCCCGAGGCCGTTCGCGTTCGCGGCGCCCCCGGGATCCTTCCTCATCGCGCCAAAGTTTGCGCGCAGGGTCTCGGACGCGTTCTCATAACCGAACAGACCTGTGCCGACGCCGCCCACCTTTTCCGCGGCTTCCGCCAGGCCGGGCTTTTCCCGCAAGGCCTTGGCCCCGGCCTGGCTGCCGCGCAAATACTCCTCCAGGAAGGTCGCGTCAGTGGAAAGGGCCACGTAGCCCCCGCCCGCGGCAAAGTGGAGCGTGCGCGCGGGACCGGGCTTTGCCGTCGCCGTCAGCAGGTTGAATGGAGGCAGCGGAACGGAGAAGATCTTGCGGCCAAGGAATTCCCGCTCGGCGAGGACATCTCCCTGGGGGAGAATCACCAGGAGACTCCTGAGCGCGGCGACCAGTTGCTCCGGGTTCGGCGAGCCCAGGAGCAGGAGGTAGGGGGGCGACCTCAACTCCGCAGGGTTGTCGCCGACCGGGATCTTCTCATAGCTGACCACATCGTCGCCGAGGTTGCCGATGAGCATCTTCTTGAGGTCGAAGGCGGGATCCTTCTCCTTGGCCCGCGCGCCCGCGGTGTCGAGTATCCAGTTGATCGTCCCCACCGATTGCGAAGAGGAGTCGGTCAGCATCCGTTCGATCGTCTCCCAGGTCTTCGGTCCATTCAGCCGCCAACGTTGGAAGCTCGCGGCATCGGCAGGCACAAAGGGCGGGGGCGTGGTCTCCCGGGGTTCGCCAGGCAGGATCTTGAAGATCCCCTGCCGGCTGGCGTCGGGCACTCCGACCGATAGCTGGAACCGCAGGCCCTCGATGGATGGCTCGACGCTGAAGGCGAGGGTTCTTACCCCGGCCAACCCGGTGGCGCTGAGGACTTTCTCCGGCGGGATGATGTCGAAAGGATCCGGGGTTTCGGACTCGGGCTTGTTGGCGGGCTTCCGGGCGGCGGCATCAAAGAAGGCTTTCACATTGACCCAGCCGTAGAGCGGGGCATCGCGAAACAGGGTTTGATGATCGGCCTGGTAGGCCGGCGCGTCGGCGAGGCTCGGCAGCCCGCCGCCGGTGAGGCGGATCACCACCTGCTCCGCCGCTTTCACCGAGTTGGCGGCGATGAGCAGCGAACCGGACTGGCCAACCACCACTTCGCTGCCGCCGAAGGCAAGGCCCGTGAGGGTGTAGAGCAGGAGGTCCACGTTGCCGGGCGCCACTTCGCTGCCCGGCGGGCCTGGCCTGGCTCCGACCTCGCCGGGTCCGGCCTGGAACTCGTAAGGCTGGGGGAAGAACTTCCTGAGCGTTTTGGGAAGGTTGTTGCTGGAGACGGGGAAGACCGAGAACTCAATGTCCCGGAGCTTCTCCGTCCTGATGATTTTGCCGGCAGCCACCCATTGCTTGCGAAAGGCGGCGAGGTTGGCCTTGAGCGATGCGCTCTTGTCCTTGGTGTCCAGCAGCAGCAGGAACCCGGGCAATTCCTCCGCCTTCCCTGGCAGGCCATCTTGCGTGAGGGCAATCGTGATCTGCCCGCGGGGCAGGGCGCTGTAGCTGTCAAGGCTCACCGCCAGCTCGCGCTCCAGCGGTTTGACGAACTCCTCCTGCCACCGGATCATCAGCCGGTCCTTGATCGGCTTCATGGCCGGATCGTTCCAGAACTGGCCGTAGGCCGAGCGGCGGTAGATGGCGCTCAGCTTTGTCCAGTCCGGCGCCGTGATCACCACCAGTGTTTCCTGGGGCAGAAGCTTCTCCGCAGGCGGTATCGCGGCACCCGGGGAAACCGCGGACGCAAGCGCCGCCGCCAGCATGAGGAGGAGAAACACAGTCGCCCGTGCCGCATCCCGGCGCTTCTGGCTCGTTCGCCGCTTATGGGAGGGCATCACGGTCAAGGCAGGCAGCCTGAAACGGCGGGCCCCCGGGTTCAGGAGATCCAGGCGCATTAGGATGCCGGGGATTTCTCACCTTGTCTGCGGGCTTCCCTCGGTGTATCGGGTGCGGCTGGGCGGCTCAAGGTAGCGATAGGGGTTGCCGGGGTTATCGTTCGCATAGGCGTAGGCGTCCCTGTGATCGAGGAAGAACCGAACCGACTCCACCGGGATGGCAAAGCCCAGACCCTCGCCGGCGGTGGCCTTCATATTGGTGACCCCGACTACTTCGCCGCCCAGGTTGAAAAGCGGGCCGCCGCTGTTGCCGGGATTGATCTGGGCCGTGGTCTGCAAATACAGCGCCCCCGCCATCTCTCGCGTCTTGGTGCTCAGGATCCCTTCCGTGACGGTGCGCTCCAGACCCAGGGGACTGCCGATGGCGAAGACCTTCTCACCCACGGACAGGGCATCGGCAGACCCCAGCGCAACCCACTTGAACCTGGGAGCGCCCGTGTCATCCACCTTGAGCAGGGCCAGGTCCGCGAACTTGTTCAGAGCGATGATCCGCACCTGCTTGTAGCTCTTGCGGTCAAGCTGGCCATCCTTCTGGTGGTAAACCTCGATCGAAATCTGGGTCTCACTCTCAATGACGTGGAAGTTGGTGATGAGGAAGCCGTCCTCGTTGATAAAGAACCCTGACCCCAGCCCGCCCGGTGTGCGCACCTGCACCACAGCCTCGCCGAGCTGCTTCACCAGTTCGAGCACGGTGTGGACGGTGGCGGGTTTGCGGGGAGCCGAGTAAAAACCCGTGGGGGCCTCAGTAGAGCTCCCCGCGTCCGGGACGGGAGTGCTCTTCGCCGCAGCCGTGGACTTGCCGCCGGTAGCCGGGGGTTCATTCCTGGTAATCTTTACGACCTGGTTGCGCGGGATAACCAGGACGGTATAGCCGACATCCACGGCAATCTGGTCGGATTTCTCGGCGAGGACCTTCCCGACAATGGCTGCTTTGTCCTTCAGTTGAATGGTATCGGCGCAGACAAGCTGCAAGCTGCAACCAATGAGGGCCAAAGGCAAAAGCCGCTGTCTTATCATGGGCTGAACTTACCGGAGTCGCAGGGATTTGACAAGCCGACAGCCTGACCGGCCGCCAGTTCGACAGCGGGTGCCTCTTCGCCGATGTGGAGGTGGATTACCCCCGCGCGGCTGCCGAGGCTGCCATTTTTCGCCCTAATCCGTTCTTTTTGCAGCGCGGTCCGAGGCGAAAAGTGCTGTGAATTGACCTAAAATAGCATGTCGCCCCGGTCCTTTTGTGTTAATGCTGGCGCATGATGAAGGTCAATTTGACGGAGAGGATCGTCTTGGTGACGGGAGCCGCCGGCGGTTTGGACCGTGGGATTACGGCCGCGCTGGCAGCAAGCGGCGTGCGGGTGGTTGTCGCCGACATTAACCTCAATGCGGCCCGGGAAGCCGCTTCCAGGGGCTGGGTGAAGCCTACCGCCCCCTCTCCCATGGAGTGCCTTTTGACTACGTAAAACAATGAGAATACTAAAGCCAATCCTGCCCCTTATCCTGCTGCTCGTCACCCTGACCGCCCGGGCCGCGAATGTCGCCCCCTCACCCTCCGAGCTGGCCGAGGCGCGCCGCTGGACGGCGGCGAAGTTCGAGGGCGTGCAACCGGAGGCCGCCGCCGAGCCCGCCCTGGTGGTGATTGCCAATCACGGCCCGGTGCAGAAGAACACCCGGGGCGGTCGGTCGATGCATATCACGGACAAGGAATACACTCGCGGCCTCTACTGCCATGCCCCCAGCAAGCTCGTCGTCCGGTTGCCCGGGCCCGGTGCCCGGTTCTCCGCCGTCGTGGGCGTGGACAGCAACGACAACACCAGCGGCGGGCGGGGCAGCGTGGACTTCTCGGTAAAAGTGGGCGGGGATGAGAAGTTCCGCTCCGACGTGATGCGCGAAGGCATGCCCGGCAAGCCGGTCCTGGTGGAATTGGATGGGGCAAAGGAGTTTGTGCTGCAGATCGAGGAGACGCCGGACGGCAACGCCTGCGACCAGGCGGACTGGGTGGATGCCAGGATCACCCTCAAGGACGGGAGCGAACTCTGGCTGGCCGACCTCCCATTGCGTGACGGGGAGCGAGCGCCCTGCACCACGGAGGCGCCATTCTCATTTGTCTATGACGGCAAAGCCTCGGCTGACCTGCTCAAGAAATGGCCCTGCCAGCGGACGACGCGGAAACTGGATGCGCAGCGCACGGAGCGCGCCACGGTTTGGACCGATCCCGGGACCGGCCTGCAGGTGAGCTGCGCGGGGGTCGAGTATGCGGACTTTCCGATCGTGGAGTGGGTGGTGCGTTTCAAGAACACCGGGGCCGGCGACACCCCGATCCTCTCCGACATCCAGGGGGTGGACCTCCGGTTGCGGCGGGCCGGTTCGGGCGAGTTTGTGCTCAACCATCACGAGGGCGATAGTTGCAGCCCGAACAGCTACGCACCGCGCCAGTTGACCCTGAGCCCGAAGTCCGAGCATCGCTTCGCGCCCGCGGGCGGGCGGCCGACCAGCGTGGGCTTCCCCTACTTCAACCTCGAATGGTCCGGCGAAGGGCTCATCGTCGTCATCGGCTGGCCCGGCCAGTGGTCGGCGCAGTTCACGCGCGACGCCGGCGACAGCCTGCGTGTGCGCGGCGGGCAGGAGTTGACGCGGTTCAAGCTGCACCCGGGGGAAGAGGCGCGCTCGCCGCTGATCGCCTTGCAGTTCTGGCAAGGCGACCGCGTGCGGGCGCAGAATCTCTGGCGGCGCTGGATGCTTGCGCACAACCTGCCTCGCACCCGCGACGGCAAGCTGCCGCCCCCCATTCTCAGCTCATGCGGCGGCGGCTTCTTTCCCGGCCTCAAGACCAGCGAGGCGGGCGAGCGGCAGTTCATCACGGCCTTTGCGGAAGCGGGCATCAAGCTCGATTACTGGTGGACCGATGCCGGCTGGTATCCCTGTCCCGACTGGCCGCAAATCGGCACTTGGACGCCCGACCCGGTCCGCTACCCGAACGGGTTCCGGCCCGTTAGCGATCTGGCCCACGCGAAAGGCATGGGGCTGATCGTCTGGTTCGAGCCGGAGCGGGTGACACCGGGCACGTTCCTCTACACCAATAATCCCGCCTGGCTGCTGGGCCGCGACGGGGAGCAGAAGCTGCTGAATCTCGGCAATGCCGACGCGCGCCGCTGGCTGACCGATCACGTGGATGCGATGCTCACGCGCGATGGCATTGACCTCTACCGGCAGGATTTCAACGTGGATCCGCTCCCCTATTGGCGCGCGGCCGATGCGCCGGACCGGCAGGGCCTGGCGGAGATGCGCCATCTTGAAGGTTACCTGGCTTACTGGGACGAGCTGCGCCGGCGGCACCCGGGCCTGCTGATTGACAGTTGCGCCTCGGGCGGCCGGCGCAACGACCTGGAATCCCTCCGGCGCTCGATACCCCTCCTGCGCAGCGACTACCAGGCCTTCGACGGCAACCCGGCTTTTGCCCCGGGCAACCAGGGCCACACCTACGGCCTCTCCTCGTGGATTCCCTACTACGGGCACGGGGCCTACTTCAATGACCGGGACTTCCTGTACTCGGTGCGAAGCTACCTTTCGCCCGCGTTCGGCCTCTGCGCGGACGTGCGCAACCCGGGCGTGGATTGGGCCGTGATGCGCCGCGTCGCCAGCCAGTGGCACCAGATCGCGGATTCCATGCTGGGCGATTTCTACCCGCTGACCTCCTACCAGTTGAACGAGGAGCTGTGGCTGGCCTGGCAATTCGACGTGCCCGACCGGCGCAAAGGCATTGTGCAGGTCTTCCGCCGCGCCGGCAGCAGCTACGAGGCCGCCCGCTTCAAGCTCCGCAACCTTGACCCGGCGGCCACCTACGTGGTGACCGATCTCGACCAGCCCGAGGCGGCGCAGGAATTAAGCGGCCGCGAATTGCTCGATCGGGGGCTGCTGGTCAGTTCGCCTGGCCAGCCCTCGGCCCGTATCATCACCTACCAGGCCAGGTGATTCACGGGTGCACGGTCCGGTAATACCGGGCTGGAGTGTTCTGGGGGAGCTCATCCGTCACCTCGAACTGCCCGTCCCCGCCGGCCGTGGCGTATTTCAGAAAGGACCATGTGCCCGATGGTGACTCGGCGTATTGCACGGTATAGACATAGTTCGGGATGCCGGCAAAAGTCACCCTGAACATCCCGCCGGAGTAGCTCGGACCTGAAACCACATTCGGAGATACCCCGCCGTTCGCTGTCACGGTCACTGTCACAGTCCCGACGGCCGTCCCGCCGTTCCCATCGCTGACCGTGAAGGTGTAGCTGTCGGTGCCTGTAAAGTCCTGGGG
>JAPLUA010000645.1 GCA_026397855.1 Verrucomicrobiota bacterium
CACGGTGCTGATTGAGGAGGACTACGACTTCGTGGAGGCTGTCCTGGGCGCTTTCGCCAGTCTCGTTGTGCTGTATCCGCTGATGCTGCTGATCCCGATTGCGGTGAAGTGGATTATGATCGGGCGTTACCGCCCGGGGTCGTACCCGCTGTGGGGGACGTTTTACTTCCGCTGGTGGTTCACCACCACGATCGAGGCCGCGGTCCCGGTCGGCTACCTGACGGGCACGCCGCTCCTGAACATCTATCTGCGGCTGATGGGCGCGAAGATCGGCCCCAACGCCCACCTCGACAGCGATACGTTCGCCATCTACGACCTGCTCGCCATCGGCGAAGACTCCAGCATCAACGCCGACTCGAACCTGCTCGGCTACACCGTCGAGGCCGGCCAGTTAAAGATCGGGCGCATCACCATCGGCAAACGCTGCTTCGTCGGCGCCAGGTCCAGCCTGCGCGAGGACACCGTCATGGAAGACGACTCGGCCCTCGAGGATCTCTCGCTGCTGCCGCAAGGCGCCGTAATCCCGCAAGGGCAGACGTGGCAAGGCTCGCCCGCCGACAAAGCGGAGCCGGCATCCCGGCCCCGCCGGGATTCCCCCCGCCCAGGCGCCATCCGCCGCTTCCTCTTCGGGCTCCTGCACGGCATTGGCCTGCTCATCTTCCCGGTGCTGGTCGTGGCGGCGCTGTTCCCGGGAATCGTGGTGATGAACGAGCTGAACTACCTCGACCCCTACTACTGGTATCTCCTGCTGGCACCGCTCATCGGGCTCTCATTCATCGTCCTGCTGGCCCTGGAAATCGCCCTGCTGAAATGGCTTCTGCTCGGCAGAGTCAAAGCCGGCTGCTACCCGACGCACAGCTTTTACTACCTGCGCAAGTGGTTCGTGGACCAGACGATGGACCTGAGCCTCGACATTCTCGGCCCGCTGTATGCCTCGGTGTATCTGACCCCGTGGTATCGGCTGCTGGGTGCCAGGCTGGGCCGCGGAGCTGAGGTCTCCACCGCCTCGTTCATCTCGCCCGACCTGCTGTCCATCGGCGACGACAGCTTCATCGCGGACAGCGTCTCGCTCGGCGCACCCCGCGTGCGGGACGGCATCATGACCGTGGGCCTGAATCATGTCGGCAAACGCTCCTTCATCGGCAACAGCGCCATGCTGCCCCCTGGCACGGTCATCGGCGACAGCGTGCTCATCGGTTGCCTCTCCGCTCCCCCGCCCGACCCGGCGGACGCATTGCGCGAAGATTCCACCTGGATGGGCTCCCCGCCCATCTTCCTCCCGCAGCGGCAAAAGAGCACGGCATTCCCGGAGCACACCACCTTCAACCCCACGGCCCGGCTGCGGGCCTTGCGCGCCGCCATCGAGTTTGTGCGAGTCATCACCCCCTCGACCTGCTTCATCATCCTGATCAGCCTGCTCTTTTCCGCGCTGCTGCTCCTGCACGACGAGTTCAACCTCCGGGACACCCTCCTCTTCTTTCCGTTCCTGTATCTCGCCAGCGCCGTCGCCGCGGCGACCTTCACCATCGCCGCCAAGTGGATGTTGGTGCGGCGCTATCGCCCGTGTGAAACGCCCCTGTGGAGCACCCTGGTGTGGCGCAACGAACTCCTCAACGCCTTGCACGAACACCTGGCGGAGCCGTTCCTGGTCGGCGCGCTGACCGGCACGCCATTCGTCTGCTGGTATTTCCGCCTGCTCGGCGCGAAGATCGGGCGCCGCGTCTATATGGAGACCACCGATCTCAGCGAGTTTGACCTGGTCCGCATCGGCGACCAGGCCGCGCTCAATGCCGATTGCACCATCCAGACACACCTCTTCGAGGACCGTGTCATGAAGATGTCCGCCATTGATATCGGCCCCCACTGCAAGGTCGGCGCCGGCTCGCTCGTGCTTTATGACACACAGATTCAACAGGGCGCAACGCTCGGCGACCTCTCGCTCCTGATGAAGGGTGAGACACTCCCCGCCGGGACAAGCTGGGAAGGCATTCCCGCCCGACCGGCGTAACGGGCGAGACGCTTTGTTACGTCACAGCGGACAACTGGCTTTAGACCGATTTGTTACATTCCAGGGGTCCCCACATATCGCCCGGCCCGGTCAAGGCCCTCTGGCGGGCTCCAGGCGCGTTTCCGGGGCA
>JAPLUA010000278.1 GCA_026397855.1 Verrucomicrobiota bacterium
CGGCGGGCAGTTTGTGGCGGCCAAGCCCGAGGGGTTCGCGGCCATCACGATGGACGGCCTGCGCCGGCGGCTTTATTGGGCGACGTCGCCCGTGAGCGGATGGAAGGTCGTGCTCAACATCCCCGAGGATGAGATCCTCAACCCGGTGAGGCAGCTCACGCTGCGTGCCGGGGTGTTGAGCACCGTCGTTTCGATCGTGCTGATCGTCCTGGTCACCGTCATTGCCCGGCGATTCTCGAGCCCCCTCCTGGCCCTGACCCGCACGGCCGCCGCCATTGAGGAGGGCAAATTCAAGGAAGAAATGCTGGGCGACCTGGCTGAGCACCGCGACGAGATGGGCGACCTGGCGCGCAGCTTTCAGAAAATGGCGCGCGAAATCCAGACCCGCGAGCACAGCCTGGCCGACCTGAATCAGAACCTCGAGCGCACGGTCACCGAGCGAACGGGGGAACTGACCACGCGCGCGGTCGAACTGGAGAAGCTGACCCACCAGTCGCAGGAAAGAGCCGTCCTGGAATCGAGCCTGTCGGCGCTCAATACCAGCTTGCGGGGGAATTTGACCGCACCCCAGGTCGCCGAAAAAGGTCTGGTCGGCGCAATCGGATTCCTGGGCGCGCCCGCGGGGGCACTGTTTGTCGCGGGCGCGGACGGCGCCTTTCACCGCCTGGCCGCACATGCCTATCCGGACGGCGCGGACATCCCGAAATCCTTCGCCCCCGGCAGCGGCATCGTGGGGCAGGCCGCGCTCTCCCGGCGGCCGATCCACACCGGGCCGGACGAGGCAAACCTCCGCGTCCATTTCGGCTTCGGCGCCGTGCTTCCCTCCCAGGTGGCGGCCTACCCGCTCCTGGCCAACGACGCCCCGATCGGGGTCCTGGAGATCTGCCTGTTCAAGCCGTTGACGGAATCGCAGACGCGGTGGCTGGAAAAGGCGATCGAGACCATGGCCAACGCCTTGCGCTTTGCCCTGGAGAGCGAGGTGCGGCAGGAGGCGGAAGAGCGGGTGAAGGCCTACTTCGACAGCTCGAGCGACGGCCTGCTCATCCTGCTGCCCGGGCACGGCTTCATCCACACCAACCAGGCCGCCGCGGGCCTGTTCGGCTTTGACCGTGCTGACGACCTGCTCAAGTGCGGGCCGGTGGATCTTTCCCCGGAACTCCAGCCGGGAGGGGAACGATCGGTCGAGGCGGCGGTCGAGCGCGTCAGCACGGCCATGCAGACGGGGACCCCCTTGCGATTTGACTGGGTCCACCAGCGCCGGGACGGCTCGGAGTTTCCCTCGGAAATCACCCTGATCCGGATTGCGCTGCAAGGCAAGCCGGCCCTGCTCACCATCATCCGCGACATCACCGAGCGCAAACGCAATGAGCAGGCTCTCGCGGCCAGCGAACGCAGGGTCCGCCGGATTCTCGAGACCTGCACCGAAGGCTTCTGCATGGTGGACAGCCAGGGCGTCCTGAGCGAAGTCAACGAGGCCATGTGCCAGATTCTCGGGCGCGCGCGGGACCAGGTCATCGGCTGCCATATCTACGACTACACGGACGAGGAAAACACCCGCATTTTCAAGGAGAACATCGCCCGCCGGGCGAAAGGCGAGTTCGGCTCATACGAAGTCTCGATGCTACGACCTGACGGCTCTCTCGTCCCCTGCCGCGTCAGCGCCTCTCCGCTCATGGACGAGCACGGCCGGAACAGCGGCTCATTCGGGATGTTTACAGACATCACAAGCCAGAAGCGGGCTGATGGAGAGCTGAAGGCTGCCATGCAGAAGGCCGAGGAGGCCACGCAGATGAAGTCCATGTTCCTGGCCAACATGAGCCACGAGATCCGCACGCCGATGAACGCCATCATCGGCCTGTCGCATCTCGCGCTCAAGACCCCCCTCAACCCCAAGCAGCGCGATTACGTCTCCAAGGTCCATAACGCCGGCACCTCCCTGCTGGCCATCATCAATGACATCCTGGACTTCTCCAAGATCGAGGCCGGCAAGCTCGACCTCGAGACCACCAGCTTCAAGCTGGACGAAGTCATCACCTCCGTCACCACCCTCACCGCCCAGAAGGCCCACGAGAAGGGGCTCGAATTCCTCGCCCACGTCGCGCCGGGCATCCCGGAGTGCCTGCTGGGCGACCCGCTGCGCCTGGGCCAGATTCTTACCAACTTCGTCAATAACGCGGTCAAATTCACCGAGCGGGGCGAGGTCCGGCTTAACATCGAACTCCTCGAACGCACGGGCGAGAAAGTGCAGCTCAAGTTCTCCGTGCGCGACACCGGCATCGGCATGACCCCCGAGCAATCGGCCAAGCTGTTCCAGCCGTTCACGCAGGCCGATATGTCCACCACCCGCAAGCACGGCGGCACCGGCCTGGGCCTGACGATCTCCCGGCGTCTGGTCGAGCTGATGGGCGGGCGCATCTGGCTCGAGAGCGAGCCCGGGACGGGCAGCACCTTCCTCTTTACCGTCTGGCTCGGAGTGGGGACTCCCACCGACGTGGCCAGGATCGTTCCCCGGCGGCTGGCGCAACTCCGCGTGCTGATCGTGGATGACAACCCCGCGGCCCGGGAAATTCTCCAGGAGCCTCTCAGCGGCGTCGCCCTGCAAGTGGATGCGGTGGCCTCGGGCACGGAGGCCATTGCGGCCGTCAAGCAGCACGACAGCAACGGCCCCTACGATATCGTGTTTATGGACTGGCGGATGCCGTCAATGGACGGCTTGATGGCGAGCCGGCATATCAAGAGCGACGAAACGTTGAAGCATCAGCCGGCCATTGTGCTGGTCACCGCGTTCGGGCGCGAGGAGGTGCGCGAGGAGGCCGAGCGCTTGCAGCTCGACGGTTTCCTCGTCAAGCCCGTGACCAAGTCCATGATCGTGGACACGCTGGTGAGCATCTTTGCCGAACCGGATGAACGCGCCCTGGCGTCCGGCCGGGGCGAGAGCGAAGAGGCCCACCGGCTCGCCGGGACGCGCATCCTGCTGGTCGAGGACAACGAAATCAACCAGCAGATCGCTGTCGAGCTTCTGGAAGGAACCGGGGCCCGGGTGCAAATCGCCGGCAACGGCAGCGAAGCCGTCCAAACCGTCGCCAACGGCCCGCAACCGCCGCCATTCGACGTCGTCCTGATGGACTTGCAGATGCCTATAATGGACGGCTACCAGGCGACGGCGAAGCTCCGCGCCGACGGACGCTTTCGCACTTTGCCGATCATCGCCATGACGGCGCACGCCACGATCGAGGAGCGGCAGCGCTGCCTCGCGGCCGGCATGAACGACCACATCTCCAAGCCCATTGATCCAAGGGTGCTGTTCGAAACCGTGGGCCGGTTTTGCAAGCCTCAGCCCCTGCCGGCACCCAACCTCTCCCCAGCGAACCCGCCCAAACCAGCGGCGGCCCCGGCCGATGACAACATCCCGGTCATTGAGGGATTGGATGCCAGGGACGGCCTGGCCCGCGTTGCGGGCAACCGCAAGCTCTACCTGAAACTGCTCCGCCAGTTTGCCGAGCAGCAAGGGCCCGCCGTGGGGCAGATCTCTGCAGCCCTGGCCCAGGGCGACACAGCCCTGGCCGAGCGGCTTGCGCACACGCTCAAAGGCGTTGCGGGGAACATCGGGGCCAAGGCGGTCCAGGCCGCCGCAGGCATCTTGGAGAAGCTCATTCGCGCCAGGGCCTCCGCCCTGGAAACGGATCCGGCCATGCAGCAGGTCGCGGCGACGCTGGATCCGCTGGTGGCCCGACTGCAGGCTGCCCTCGGTTCGCCGGCGTCGAACGATGCCGGGCCGGCCGCAACGCTGCCCCCGGTGAGCTCTGCCCAATCGCGCGAGGCGGCGGCGCAGTTGACCAGGCTCCTTGCCGAGTTCGACCCGGGCGCGGCCGATTTTGTCGAGGCAAACCGGGCCGCCCTACGCCCGCTGTTTGCCGGCGACCTCTGGCCGCAATTTGAAAAGCTGGTCCAGGGCTACGCTTTTGCCGACGCGCAAGCGCAGTTGGAACAGGTCATGAAGTCCCTTGCATGAAAGAACTCTCCGAGTGCCGGATCCTGATCGTGGACGACGTGCCGGCCAACGTTGATGTGCTGGTGCAGGCCCTGCGCGGCGATTACCAGCTCAGCGTGGCCATTGACGGGACCACCGGCCTCTCCACGGCGGAAAAGCTGCTGCCGGACCTGGTCCTGCTCGACATCGTCATGCCCGGGATTAACGGGTACGAGGTTTGCCGGCGACTGCGGGCCTCTCCCCGCACCCGGGAAATCCCCGTCATGTTTCTCAGCTCGCTCGAGGACGTGAGGGACAAGGCGCAGGGCTTTGAGGCCGGTGGCAACGACTACCTGGTCAAGCCCTTCGAGATCCTGGAAGTGAAAGCACGCGTGAAGTCGCTGCTGCGGGCCAAGGCCTACGCAGACGCCGTCAAGGAGAAGATTGCCTACGAACTGCAGATCGCCCGTGAAATCCAGATGGGCATCCTGCCCCAGGCGATTCCCGAGGTCGTCGGTGGCACCGGGCTGGAGGCGCACGCCATCCTGCATCCCGCCCAGGAGGTCGGAGGCGATCTCTACGAGGCGCTGCGATTGCCCGACGGAAACCTGGTCGCCATCATGGGTGACGTTTCCGGCAAGGGCATCCCCGCCGCGCTGTTCATGGCGGTGACCACGACCCTCCTGCGGGCCATGGCTCCCGACTCGCCCCGCCCCGAGGATCTGCTGCGCCGGGTCAGCGATGCCCTGGCTTTGCACAACCCGCACGGCATGTTTGTGACGATCCTGTGTGCGCTCTACGACGTGCGAACCGGACGGCTCGACTACGCGAGCGCAGGGCACCCGCCGGCGGTCCTGGTGCGGGACGGCATCGCGGACTACCTCCCGCTCAAGCCCGGCATCGTGGCGGGCATCATGCCGGGCCTCTCCGCCCCCGGCCACTCCGTGCAACTGCAATCGGGCGACTTGGTGGTGTTCTACACGGACGGCGTCACGGAGGCCTTCGACATGGCAGGCAATCTTTACGGGGAATCCCGGCTATTGGCGGAACTCGCGGGCCAGTCCGGCCTCACGGCGGCCGCCACCACGGATGCGGTATTGCGCAGCGTCCGGTCGCACGCCGGTGATTGCCCGCAGTCGGACGACATCACGGTGCTGGCCTTGAAGCGAAAGTGATGACCCGGCTGCTGCTGTGCCCTAAGTTCAAGTGATTGGTAATGCTGACCAGCCAACAGTTTGACCGGACCCGGAAGCTCGCCCTGCAACTGGCGGGCATTGAGCTGAGCGAGCGGCATCGCGAGCTCCTTGCCAATCGCAGCCGCCGGCTCAGAATTCCCCAG
>JAPLUA010000550.1:0-1554 GCA_026397855.1 Verrucomicrobiota bacterium
ACCAGATGGTAACCCAGGGGGTGGTCGCCCCAGAGTCGCCACTCCAGCCACAAGGTCGTGGAGGTCATCGGGAAATAGTCCGGGGCTGAGGTCGTACACCAGAACCGGTAGAGCCCGTCGCCCGCCTTGATCAAAGGGTTATCCACCAGGAAGGCGTCATCATCCCAGATGAATCCCGCGTGCCACACCGGCTGGTAGGCGAGCACTGTCATCAGCACCAACACCGCGGCCATCAGCCACAACGGAAGACGCGGCCCGACCATCACAGGGCCAGCAGCCCTCGTCGGCGACGGATTGGATTTGTTGGCTGGCTGGCGCATAGGCCAGATTAGCGCCAACTGACGTTGGCGGCTACGATTTCTTGAATCCACCCTGCGTCCATCGCCGCATCAGCTTGCCGGCCAAAGGCTAAGGCGGAGTTCGGTTGGCGTCCTCGGAGATGTTCCAAGTGGTGATGTAATTCCTCCGCATCACCCATTCGGCATGGCCATCACAGAAAAGGAAGTTAGCCCCCTCCGCCCCATGGTTGTCCACCGGATCCGGGTAGTTGTTCGAGCCGGAGGGTTTGCCATCATCCGCATCTACGAGCAGGAAGATGCGGGTCGGCCCGGGCAGCGCGCCCACCCAGCCGGTGGTGTTCTTCATCGTGTAGGCGAGCGCGCGCTGTTGGGTCTTCTTCGTTTTGGTCTTGCTCCAAGAGCCCTGAATTTCAAAGCTGTGCCCCTCGCCCGCCGCCTTGCCGTTGGGCGCATTGTCGTAGAGGCCCATGATGACCTTGGCGTTGGGCTGATTGTATTGGGACACACTAATCAGGTTGGTAGAATTGATGAAGTTCTGGGACCCGGGGCAGAGGTAGGTCTTCACGTTGGGAACATAGGCCGGGTAAAACCCGGAGAGATCATCATCGCCGTCATCCCGCACGCCCGGTGGGCTGATCCGGGTATCGGCCACCAGATCACCGTTGAAATCGCCCGCATACATCTGGCTGCCCAGGCCGAGCTGGCGAATGTTGCTGCGGCAACTGATGCGGTTGGCCTTCTCCTTTGCCCGCGCCAGGGCGGGCAAGAGCAAGGCGGCCAGGATGGCGATGATCGCAATGACCACCAGCAGCTCAATGAGCGTAAAAGCAGAGACCCTTTGCGCCGGGGAGGATGGGACCTCCGACGCAAAGGGCTTTGAACTCAGTAACATCACTTGCCCGAGGAGGAGCGCAGCTCGGACTGCGTCAAACCCTACGGCTGTTGAACCCGGAAATACATGCTGGGCTCGCTCAGCGGGGTAACGGCATAAGGCGAAACGGCGCCAGACACGTTCGTATAGGTGCCGGAAACGTCAGGCGACGAGGCCTGCAAGGTGCCGCCCCCCGACCAGGTCAAGGTGAGCGTGCCGCCCGAATAACTGTACTGGATCTGCGGCCGCGCCACGGCGATCGCGCCAGCTTGCACAATCGAGCCGCCGCCCGCAACTGCAACGAATGTGTCCGCCGCCCAAGCAATGGCCTTGAAGGCAGACGACGACGGCGAAAACTGCGTGGTCCAATCTACGCCGTTAGTC
>JAPLUA010000550.1:1571-3871 GCA_026397855.1 Verrucomicrobiota bacterium
CGTCGTCCAATCCACGCCGTTGGTCGAGATCAGTATGCCCGGGGCGGGGCTGGCTCCGACCACGAATCGGCCGCTGCCGTAGGCGATGCTGCTGAAGCTTGCGCTTGAGCCGGTGCCGTACACGGTGGGACGAGCGGTCCAGTTGATCCCATTCGGCGAGGTGTAAATGCCGCCGTAAGCTCCGACCAAGATGAAGTTATTGGTGGAGTTCGCGGCATTGTAAAGAATGCCGTTGAAGTCCCGGGTGGTGGGCGAAGTCACGGTGCTCCAGGTGGTGCCATCCGGCGAGGAGCGGATCACACCCGAGGCTCCGACAGCCAAATAGGTGCCCGCCCCATAAGCGGAGGAATACAGGGAGGAGGTGACACCCGAAGTTTGCGGGGTCCAGGTGATCCCATCCGGCGAAGTCAGAAGAGTGCCCGTGGCTCCCGTGGCAATGAAAATATTCGTGACGCTGTTGGTGATGTAACTGACACCGTAGAGGTGGGCGATGACGCCCGAGGCTTGAACGGTCCAATTGACCCCATCATCAGACGAAGTCACAATCTTGCCGGAATTGCCGACCGCAACGAAGGTGCCCGCCCCATAGGCAACGTTATTGAGCTTGGTTGTGCTGCTCGATGTGCGGACCTTCCAACTGGAACCACTGGACGAGGTCAGGACCACGGCATTAAACGGAGAAAAAGGCAGCGTGTTCCCAACGACGACGAAGTTGTTGCTGCCGCGAGCGACGCCGGTAAGGTTCTCGGGGCGGCCCAGGAATTTGGCACTCCAGCTCCCGGGACTGCCGTCGGGTGACGTTTCCACCATGCCAGAGGATCCCACGCCAATAAAGTAGCCCAAGTCACTGGCATAGGTCGCGGCCGCGAAGTCGTTGCCCGGTTGCGAAAGATCGGAATAGCTGGAGTACCAGTTTGTTCCATCCGGCGAGGTCTGAATGACGCCACCGGCTCCGACGGCGATGTAGCCCACTCCCGGGTTGAACGCAGTGCCGTAAAGCTTGACGGCGGTGTACGAAGGGTGCGTAGTCCAATTGGTGCCATCGGGTGAGGTTGCGATCGTGCCGGTAGTCCCAGTCGCCACAAAGTTGGTCGTAACAGTAAGGTCCCCATTCGTGACCCAGCCCCAGGTGATGGCGGCGAAAGTCAAGGAGGGAAGGCCGACAGTTTGTTGAAGAGACCAGGTAACTCCGTCCGGAGAAGTCCGAACCTCGGGAAGGCCCGCATTATCTGCAGCAGCATCTCCGACCGCCACGAAGCCGACGTCCGGCCGGTAGGTGACACCGTTGAAGTTATGTTTGCTGTTTCCTCCCGTATATCTTTGGGTCCAATTGGTGCCATTCGGCGAGGTCCAGATCTCGGCTCTTTCACAACCGGCCACGAAGAGGCCCGTGCCGTAAGCGAGGCATTTTACGGATCGGGTGTTGCCATTGGCCCAGGTTTGGGTGGACCAATTGGTGCCATCGGTTGAAGTCAGAAACCGTTTCGTCTTATCCCCGTCCGGTGAGTCCCCGGCCCCGACCAGGAACATGCCATTGCCATAGGTTATGGCGTTCAGCGTTGAGGTGTTGGTGCCATTTGGGCTTTGGACCCACCGGTCGGTGGCCAGATTCGTCGAAGTCATGATCGTGCCCCAGTTTCCAACCCCGACAATCAGTCCGTTGGCGTAGGTGACAGCATTGATACTGTTTCCATTCGGCACGGGATTGCGCCATGTCCAGGTGTCCAATGGATCCGACGCCATGAGGGTTGATGTGAGAATACAAAGCAAGCACGCTGCCTGCAGGCTGCTGACCACAGTTTTTCGTTGCATAGTTATCTATCCGGCCTGGAATTGAAGCTTCAACGCCAAGGCTCTTTCAACGGGCAACCTCGCTGCGCCAGGTGACCGCGGGATGGAGCGGGCAGCGAGTGTCGTCCAGGGTTATTGGGCTGTTCGTGTTTACCTGACATTCCATTCCGCATGACGATGCTTAACTCACCTTGAACCTTAGGGGAATCCGACGTGAGAAGTCATCATCGTTTTCTGCATTTGCATGTGAAATTTGTGCACTCGGCTGCGAGGGCGGGGCAATGCGGGGGGGGGCGGTAGCTTTCCCGCACCAGTCAGGCAATGAAGGTGTTTTGAGGAAACGGGCAGGCAGATCAAGACCCTGGAATGTAACAAACGACTCCAAGGCCCTTCCCGGCGGCCCCGGTGCCGTGCCTCCCCGGCGCTCCAAGCGTGTTCCAACGGTAGTACTACGGTAGCGCACCCGTATTGCTACGGTAGCGGCCCCATGTTGATCTGATCAACATGGG
>JAPLUA010000039.1 GCA_026397855.1 Verrucomicrobiota bacterium
CCTGGTGGAATGGAGCATCTCCCCGATGCGCGAAGACCAGAAGGTTGGTGTCAACGGCGATCATGTGCCATGCCCCTGATAAATTGCGTCACGGATCTTCTTCCACGGCGCGCGCTTGAATTCATCGGTCAACCCTTCACCCCCTTGAACCACAACCGCCTTCCATCTCCACTTGGACGACCGAGTCAGTTTTTCCTCCAACACCAGCCGCAAACCCCGCTCCGTCAGTGAACGGAAGGTAGTCTTTTCTTTCCGGGCCACCTCTTGGGTGCGCGCAAAAAGATCATCGCTGATTTCAATCGTCGTCTTCATCGTATGGCTACCCGTATTCGCATAAATGGCCACCCATATCAAATGGCATTTCCGAGCCTGGCTCCTGGCCTGGCCGGTCTCCCGTGTCTTGCCGCCGATGTGGCGGCTCCGGATAGAACGGCTTCTGGCCAATCGCGGCGCCCACATCAACGGGCCCCGCTGCCACGGGAGCCTGTTTCTCCCTGTCCCCACTTTATGTGACTCCCCTTCCCCGGCCCGGGGTGGTAAAAAGTTCACCAATGAAAACTCATAAGCACCTACGATTGTTGGCGACAGCGACGGCGGCCCTGGTTCTCACCCTGACAGCCCGGGGACAGACTGTCCTGATTGATTTCGCAAACAACAGCAGCTACCGCGGCGTCAGTGTGTCGAACCCCGACGTCAATGGCCATTACTGGAACAGCGTCTGGTCCGGGGCCTATTACCCCGCGCTGGTGGATTTGTCCGGCAGTCCTACCAGCATGAAGCTGGGGTTCGATTCCGCTACCGGAACCGATTACTACAACGGTCCTTCGGGGGCGACCCAGGACCCCAACGCCGTGGTCATCAACGCTGCCGCGCTTGGAAACCTGGGCGTCAATCAAGCTGTTTACGATTATTATGTCTCCTCCAGCTTCCAGATCCAGGGGCTCGACCCGGCTAAAACCTACGACCTCACGCTGTTCGGATCGCACAAATACAGCACCGACAATGTGACCCGGTACGGCATCTATACCGATGCGACCTATGCGACCCGCATCACGTATGCCGATCTCACGGTCGGAATCAACGGCGCCCACAACCAGGACACCGTCGCGACGCTCAACGGCGTGTCGCCTCAAGCCAACGGGATTATTTACCTGGAGTTCCTGGGGTCTAACGGCAGCCTCGGCTACCTGAATGACATGCAGATCTCGCTTGTTCCCGAGCCCTCGACCGTGGCGCTCATCGGCCTCGGGCTGGCCTGTTTCATCGCGCGCCGCCGTCGCGCCTGATCAAAGGCTCCTGATTCAAGTCCCACGAAACCCCGGCTGGACGCTGCCCGTCCTTCCGGGGTTCTTTTTGCAGGCAATGCGGCTTTGACCAGCCATCGCGCGCGAAGGCAGCAGGTGTTTGACGCGCCCGGCCCGGTGAGGGTTGTCATTCTTATGAACTTCGACGCGGTTGTTTTCGACATGGACGGCGTGATTACCCGGACCGCCGTCACGCATTCCCTTGCCTGGAAGCGGATGTTTGACGAGTTTCTTCGCACCCGGGCCGCGCGGTGCGGGGAGCCGTTTCGCGAGTTTACCCATGCCGGGGATTACCTGTCCTTTGTGGATGGCCGGCCCCGCTACAAGGGCGTGGACGCCTTTCTCAGGTCGCGCGGCATCACACTCCCGTTCGGCGCGCCGGAAGATGGCCCGGGCCGGGAGACCGTGTGCGGCCTGGGCAACCGGAAGAACGACTTCTTCAACCAGGTTGTTGAGAGCGAAGGGGTCGGTGTTTATGAATCCACCCTGCTGTTGATCCGTGATCTGCTGAAGCGCGGGGTCAAGGTGGGGGTCGCAACGTCGAGCAGCAACTGCGTGACGATCCTCGAAAAAGCGGGAATCGCCGGCCTGTTCGGGGCGCGCGTGGACGGCGTCGTTTCGGCGCGGCTGGGGCTCAGGGGGAAGCCTGAGCCGGATATTTTCACCACCGCGTGCGCCGATCTCGGCGTTGATTGCGGTCGCGCTGTGGTGGTGGAGGACGCCGTCTCCGGGGTGCAGGCCGGGGCCAGGGGAAACTTCGGGCTGGTGATCGGCGTCGCCCGGGAGAACAACGCGCGGGAATTGCTCGCCCACGGCGCCGATGCCGTCGTGGAGGATCTGTCCGAAAGCAACGTGGATCAGATTGACCGCTGGGTTGCAGCGAAGCGGGGGCGGGAGCATTGCCTGCCGCCATCCAACTGAAAGCGCACATCATGAAAAGAAAGCCGGTATTGAGTTTTTGGCAGCTATGGAACATGAGTTTCGGCTATGTGGGGATCCAGTTCGGTTTCGCCCTGCAGAACGCCAACGTGAGCCGGATCTTCGAGACGCTCGGGGCCAAGGTTGAAAGCATCCCCATCCTGTGGATTGCAGCCCCCGTGTCGGGGCTGGTGATCCAGCCCATCATTGGCTACATGAGCGACAAAACCTGGAACCGGCTGGGCCGCCGCAAACCGTATTTCCTGGTCGGAGCGATCACCGCATCCCTGGGGCTGCTGGTGATGCCCAACTCGCCATCCCTCTGGTTCGCCGCCGGCATGCTGTGGATCATGGATGCGTCCATCAACATCACCATGGAGCCGATGCGGGCCTTCGTGGGCGACATGCTGCCCGATGAGCAGAGAACCCAGGGGTTTGCCGTGCAGACCTTCTTCATCGGCGCAAGCTCGATCGTGGGCTCGGTGCTGCCGTATGCGCTCACTAACTGGTTTCACATCGCCAATACCGCTCCCGAAGGCCAGATCCCGCCCTCGGTGAAGTGGTCCTTCTACCTGGGAGGCGCGGTGTACCTGCTGGCGGTTCTGTGGACCATCGTTTCGGCGCGGGAATACACGCCCGAGCAACAGGCCGAGTTCAATGCGGACAAGGACGCCTCAGCAGGCGGCGAAGGGGCTGAAATCACGATGGACACGGCGAGATACTATGCCGGCGGCGGCGCCTTGCTGGCCGCGGGCCTGGTCTTCACCGCCCTGGTCAAGGCGCTGGGCTGGGACCAGGGCCTCTACATCCTTTCGTTCGGGCTCGCTCTCTACGGCCTGCTGCAACTGGTCGCCGCGATGCGCTATTCCTCGGGGAACCGGTGCGGGCTTGTGGAACTGGTCTATGACCTCAAGAACATGCCCCCGACCATGAAGCAGCTCGCATGGGTGACGGTCTTCACCTGGTTCGGCCTGTTCGCCATGTTCATCTACTCCACATCCGCCATCACCAGTCACCACTTCGGCAGCACCGACGCCCGGTCCGATTTGTATAACCGCGGCGCAAACTGGGTCGGGGTGCTCATGGCGGTCTATAACGGCGTGGCGGCGCTGGTGGCTTTCCTGCTGCCGGTCATCGCCAGGAAGACGAGCCGGGTCACGACCCATGTGATCTGTTTGTTGATTGGCGGCCTGGGCCTGATCTCGATGTATGTCTTCCGGAACCCCAACCTGCTGGTGCTCTCCATGACGGGAGTCGGCATCGCCTGGGCCAGCCTGTTGACGATGCCCTATGCCATCCTGAGCAGCGTGGTGCCTTACAAAAAGATGGGCGTGTATATGGGCATGTTTAACTTCTTCATCGTCATCCCCCAGATCCTCGCGGCCGCCATCCTGGGACTGCTGGTGCGCACCGCGTTCCACGGGCACGCCATCAACGCCATCCTGCTCGGCGGCGTGTCCATGATCGCCGCCGGTGTCCTGATGCTCCTGGTCAAGGACGGCGGCAAGGAAGCCTAGACGGTCATGAGCGCTCTTTGGCAGGTCACCGCCGGTCACTTTTCCAATGACCGGGAAAGCATCATGCGCAATGGAAATGTCTTCCAGCTTGCCAACGGCTACATGGGCTTCCGGGGAACCCTCGATGAGTTCGGCCCCGGGGAGCTGGTCGGCATCACGCTCGCAGGAATATTCGATCGCGTCGGCGATGCCTGGCGCGAGCCGGTGAACGCCCCCAACGGCGGGTTTACCTCGGTCTCCCTGGACAGTCAGGAGATTTCAGCCCTTTCGACCCCCATCAAGACTCACCGGCAGACCCTGCACCTCCGCAACGCCGTCTTTGAGCGGGAAACAGAGTATGTGTCGAACGGCAGGACGATCAGGGTCCGGTCCGAGCGTTTCCTGAGCGCCCACGTTCCGAACCTGGGCGTCATTCGCTACACGGTTTCCTGCGATAGCACCGCGAGGGTGAGAGTCAGCACCGGCATTGACTGCAATATCTGGGATCTGAACGGCCCGCACCTGTGCAAAATGCTGCTGGAGAAAAGGGATGCGACGCTGCTGGTTCACGCCATTACCGGCGAGGCCGGCCGCGTGGTCGCTGTCGCCGAGGCTCTCGAATGCGGGTTCGGTACTGAAACGCACGAGCTCTTGCCAAAGAAAAATCTCCGGGTGATCGAGTGGGATGCGGAGGCGGGGAAGACCTACACTTTCCACAAGTATTTCGCCGTCTTCACGGACCAGGACCCTGACGGGCGTGCATCGCCGATGGAGGCAGCCATCCGCTGCGTCAACGAGGCCAAAGCGCGGGGATATGAGCGGTGCCTCCGGGAGCACGGCGCCGAGTGGGACCGGAAATGGGATGGGTGCGACGTGGTCATCAAGGGCGACGACGAAGCCCAGCTTGCGCTCCGCTACAGCATCTTCCAGCTCCTGATGGTTGCGCCCGTGAAGGGCAGCGCCAACTCGATCCCGGCGCGGGCTCTCTCGGGGCAGGTTTACAAGGGCGCGATTTTCTGGGACACGGAAATGTTCATGTTCCCGTTCTTTCTCCACACCTGTCCCGACAAGGCGGTGGAGCTGCTGCGTTACCGGATCAGGACGCTGGACGGCGCGCGCAGGAAGGCGCGGAGCGAGGGGGCCGGCTACCGGGGCGCCTTCTACGCCTGGGAAAGCCAGGAAACAGGCGACGACGCCTGCACCTACTTCAACATAGGCGATCCGCTGACCGGCCGCGACCTGCGCACCTATTTCCGCGACAAGCAGGTGCACATCAGCGGCGATGTGGCGATCGCCATCTGGGAGTATTTCAAAGTCACGGGCGACGATTCGCTTCTCCTGGAAGGGGGCGCGGAAGTGATCCTGGAGTGCGCCCGGTTCTACTTCTCCTACGCTTATTTCAAGCGGGACAAGAACCGGTATGAGATTCTGGATGTCGTTGGCCCGGACGAATACCACGAGCGGGTCAACAACAACGCCTTCACCAGCATGGTGGCCAGGGCGACGTTTGAGATCGCCAACGCCGCCGCAAGTTACCTGGGGGAAAACCACGCGGCGGCTTTCAAGGCGCTGGTCGCGAAGCTCGACATAGCCGCGGAACTGCCCCTGTTCCGGGAGGCGGCGGAATTGCTCTTTGTCCCCCAGCCGGACCCGGAGACGCAGGTCATCGAGCAGTTTGACGGCTATTTCAAGCTCCAGGAGGCTACGCCCGGGGAATTGAAGGCGCGGATGATTCATCCCAACGAATACCTGGGCGCCGGCCAGGGACTAGCCGTTCCCACCCGGGTGATCAAGCAGGCGGACGTGGTGATGATGCTGAACCTGTTCAAGGCCCGCTATTCAACGGAAGTCAAGCGGGCCAACTGGGAATACTACGAGCCGAGGACCGAACACGGCTCAAGCCTCAGCGCCTGCGCCTACGCGATGGTGGCCGCGGATATCGGGAAGCTGGATTGGGCCTGGCAATATTTCCTGAAGACGGCGCGGATTGATCTCGAGGCGAAATACAAGGTCTGGGTCGGAACCGTCTTCATGGGCGGCTCGCATCCCGCGGCAAACGGTGGCGCATGGATGACCGCCGTGTTCGGGTTTGGCGGCCTCCAGGCAGCCCCCGATCATGTCGTTCTCAATCCGCGGCTCTGTGCAAAGCTGAGCAGGCTGGAGTTCAAGATGGTTTACAAGGGCAACCGGTTCAGGGTGCGAATCTCCCGCCCGGAAGTGGAGATTACTGCGGACCCGTCAAACACCGGCAAGTGCAAATTCCTCGTCCGGGGAGACCCCATCGAGTGCGGCCCGGGGGAAACTTGTGTTGTGAAAGCCCGCCTTGACCAGGCAGGGGAGAAGCCGTGACGGCAGTTCCGGCTCGCGAACACGGGACCCCTCTCCCCTTCTGAAGGGGAGAGGGAGAAGGAGCGTGCGGTGCTCGTGCGTTTGGCTCCGGCGCGCCGCCCAACACGCGGCCCGGGACGCGCATCTTCCCCCCTCTCCTCCCGCCGCGGGAGGAGAGGGCAGGGGAGAGGAGGAGTCTGATAAACGTCCCGGCGTTGAACCCTGTCAGCCGCCGCCCGGATCCAGCGGGGAGGAGACAGAATCATGGCCGAAGGCCCATCCCGGTCGGGCTCTGCATGATTCTGTCTCCTGCCCTTTGGACCTGGTCGGCAGCTCTGGCGTCATTTGGCGCAGAGACGCTGCGCGGCGGAGCCGCAACCGAAGGCACCATTCTTAACGCCGAGACGCAGAGAAAGCGCAGAGAAACGCAGAGAAGAAGAACCC